>JBFJKD010000020.1:0-14798 GCA_041635095.1 Porticoccaceae bacterium | reverse complement strand
GGCTGTTCGCCATTTAAAGTGGTACGCGAGCTGGGTTTAGAACGTCGTGAGACAGTTCGTTCCCTATCTGCCGTGGGCGTTAGAGATTTGAGGAAAGCTGCTCCTAGTACGAGAGGACCGGAGTGGACGAACCTCTGGTGTTCGGGTTGTCACGCCAGTGGCATTGCCCGGTAGCTACGTTCGGACAGGATAACCGCTGAAAGCATCTAAGCGGGAAGCCCCTTCCAAGATGAGATCTCTCTGGGGACTTGATCCCCCTGAAGGGCCGTTCAAGACTAGGACGTTGATAGGCTGGGTGTGTAAGCGCTGCGAGGCGTTGAGCTAACCAGTACTAATTGCCCGTGAGGCTTGACCATATAACAGAAGTGATTGTGCAACGACCGAGTAGACGGACAGTTGTGTGACGATAGTTTGCCCTGTGCTTCAACGATTTCATCGCCCTATTTGGATTCGGAAAGCCGTCGGCCCTAACCGGTCGTGTAAGCGTAAAACCGATTCAAGCCAGTTTGCTTGGCGACCATAGAGACATGGACCCACCTGATCCCTTCCCGAACTCAGTAGTGAAACGTGTCATCGCCGATGGTAGTATGGGGTCTCCCCATGTGAGAGTAGGTCATCGCCAGGCTTCTAAATAAAAAACCCCCGCCACATTGTGGCGGGGGTTTTTTTATGACTCTCGGTAATCTCTGTGCACTACAGCGGGAGTGATTCTGAGCGGTCTTTACTCGCGGTCATTATAAACAGGCCGGTCCGCAGGAGCGAATGCTAATGCCGCACACCCGTACCCTTGGCGCGGCACCTGTCCTTAGCGCGACTCCGGATCTGCCCGGGGATCCAGTTGCAATGCTCCCTGGGCGGCGGCGGTAGTCACCATCTGGAATTTCGTAAAGTGATCTTGATGCGGGTGGCGCGAGTGAATCATGAATAGAACCAGCAAGCCGCCAACCGCAAGCGCGACGGCGTTGAACAGGAAAAACGCGCTGGACCCAAACCACTGCATGGCCTGTGCGGCGGCCAACGGGCCAATGATTGCACCGCACGCATTCATCACCAACAGCCCCGTACCAACTTCCATAAACGAATTGTTCTCGATATTGTCGCTGGCATGGGCGAGGCTAAGGGCCTGTATCGGCATAACACAGGCGCCGAACACAAACATCAGGTAAGGAGTAATAGCGACAGGCGCAAATGCGGCGAAAACCGCAGTTACAGCGCCAGCTAACATAATGGCAAAAATTATCAGACGTCTATCGCGGCCATCGGAAAATCTTCCCAAAGGCAACAAGGTAACCGCACCACCGATTATTCCCAGAGCCATCATAGAGCTGATACCGCCAATCTCCATACCAACCTGCAGACCCCACGCCGGCCCCAGCGCGTAATACACCGCCGTAACCATCCCGGCGACCAGCGCGCCCACAGATGCTGCGCGCGATGTATGCACAATAAGTAATGGTGAAAACGTTGCCGATGGAATTTGCACCGGTTGCGCAGCGCGTGTCACACAGATGGGAATACCGGCCAGTACAATCAGCAATGCTGCGATTACAAACAGCCTGTCGCCATCAATCGGAGCCACATTGAGAAGCAACTGACCCGTCGCCATTGCCGCCAGCACGATTGCCGTATAAAACCCCAGAACGCCACCGCGAGCGTCGTTATCTGCCATTTCGTTAAGCCAGCTTTCTATCACCAGGTACAACCCCGATATGGCGATACCGGTGACAAAGCGTAACACCAGCCACGACGCAAAGGTCTCCAGCAGTGTGAGTGCCAAAATTGCGGCGGTTAGCAGCGCACTGAGAGTAGCAAAGCAACGCACATGGCCGATACGACTCACCAGCCGTGGAATACTGAAACATCCCAGCAAAAACCCGGCAAAATAGGCCGAGCCAAGTACACCTAACGCGATATTGCTCCACTCGAGAAGTTCGGCACGCAGGGGAATAAGCGCCAATTGCAAACCGTGACCGGTTAGCAATATAGCGACGCCAATTAACAATGTAGAAACGCGAATGACGGAGGTGATCATATGTCGGCCCCTTTATACGGAGGCCCCCTGGGAAAATGAATTGACGGAAAATATGCAAATGCGTGGGACAACGCATAAAAAATGCGTGTGCCACGTGCTGCGATCTATTGATCAACAGTATTGATGCACTGCATTGATACGCTGCATTGATGCACCCGAATTTGCCAGGCAGTGTATCAGATATGCAACCGCACTTTGCGGCCTATAACCCGGAACTCGGAACTCGGAACTCGATCCGCAGCACCGAGCGCCACACAGGCGCGAGTCAGCGCAGGTTATATCCACACAGCATTCGCCAGGTTCGCAGGGCCAGGCTCGGCCTACGGCAAGCCCGATACGCATAGGGCCCGATACGCATGGCGCTAATCTTCCACCAGCTATCGGGTAGCTCGCCTAACCCAGCACTTTGCAAATGGATTCGTAAAACTTGCCATTGGGATCGCGTGAAATAATCGTTTCTTTTTGAAATTCTATCTGTGGTTGAAAGCCGATAAAGTCGTAAAGTTCGGCAGTGACCGCAGCGTGAATATCCTGTTCAACAAACCCTTGGCTGGCCACATAGCGAAACCGAATTTTATCCAGCGCTTCCTGAATCACCTGGTACTGCCGCAACCCCGGAATATCCCTCAGCACCACGTTCACATGGCTGAACATAATCGGTTTGCCGTCCAGGCCTTTCAGGGCACCCCTGACCTTACCCAGAATGGTCTGTAACGCCGGCAATCTGGTTGTGTCGCACGGACAGTTCCCAGGCGCCGCGAGATCGCCGATATCGTACCGAATAAAGGGCGAGTTGCGGTTGAAATAATCCGTGATAACCACTTTCCCCACCTGTCCGTCCGCGCACGGCATGCCCTCTTCGTCGAAAATTTTCACCCCCAGATTGTCGGCCATAATGTGGTGAAAGTGTGGCTCTTGGGGGCATCGCACCGCAATCGAGCCCAGCTCCGCGGAACTGTACGTCGAATTGAGCTGGGCGTTGGGAAAGGCTAGTTTAATAAGATTCTCGTGGTGTGCTTCAAACGTGTCGGCAAAACAGCTGAAGCGTTTCACAAACGACATATCCAGATTGTTTTCGAGCACAAACCGGCACAGGTTTTCCGCGTTGGTCGGGTAAGTGACCAGCGACACAGCGCCGTGGTCCCGATAGCGCGGCAAAATAAATTCCACCGGTGCGTCCACCGGTTTGCGCACATCAAACAGGTCGGCGTCGGTTTTCCCGTCTTTGATGCCCACAATGCGGGTTCGCGGCAGTCGGCCGCCCAGCCAGTTCAGCAGCAACCGGGCGCTGGCCTGTTCCCGTTGGCTGCGTTTGTGCGACCAGGAAAAACGCACCGGCACGCCGGTCGATCCGGAGGTGCTGCCAGTTTGCGGGTAACCGTTCAGCAGTGCCTCGTTGTTGTCGAGAATATCGTCGCGGGTGAGCAGCGCTTTCGGCAGCGGCGGATCGCTAATTCGTTCTCGATACTAGCAAAGACGGCAAGCTTGGTTTTAGAGAGTACGTGGCATTTCGGGAAAACCTGTCCGGTGCCAAATCCAAATAGGTTTGCTATGGTCAGCGCTCAATGCGGAATATAGGAAGATAATCGTTTGATGGACGGTTTGCGGAAAAGTGTGGGGTGGTTTGGACGTCCGTGGTGGTGCACCGGGAATAAAAATGGCTAATGTCATAGAAACATTGAAGACAGTTAGGGAAGACGTGGGCGTGAATGTCTATGACGACTGTATGCCGCCCGACACATACACAAAGTTGCTGCGGGTGTCCCAGCCTGTGGGCTGGCGCTTCGGCTGGAATACGCCGTCCAACCCTGGCGCGCGCTATTGGCATCACGAGGTGGGTTACGGCAATAAGCAGAACCTGGAAAGCGTATCGGATCGGGTTCGCCAACATCCGGCGAAAATATTTGCCACTTATATGGACTGGCTCCTGGAACAGCTGCCGCGGTCCATTAAAATTCTCAGGTTCTACTTGAATGCCCGCACCTTCGGCACCGACGGCTGGCCCCATATCGACACTGACCGCCAGGGCGAGCGCACCGGGATTTTGTACCTCAACGATAAATGGCAACCCGCCTGGGGCGGCGAAACCGCGATCTTCAATGCCCGCGGGGACGTGACCGACGCGGTGCTGCCCCGCAGAAACCGGTTGCTGGTGTTTCCGTCGGATGCGCTGCACGCACCGCGGCCCCTTACCCGCGCGTATACCGGGTTGCGGGCGCCAGGCGCTGACTCACGGGGTCCGGGGTTCCCTTACCCGCGCGTATACCGGGTTGCGGGTGGTGTTGGTGGTAAAGATTGGCTTTGAGTCGGACGATAAATCCGCCGGGATACTCTCAAGGTTTTCCATACGATAAATTTTGGTGTAGGGAATAATGTCGTCGCCGATATGAAAACTCTGCTCGCGATAATGCTGATCGACGGCGGACCAACCGGATTGGTCGCGCATGTCCCTGAGCGCGGTGAGAAACTCCACGAAAGTAATGTCTTTGCTGTTCACGGCGTCCAGGGAGATGTTTTTAACGCTGCCAACCGCGCCTTTAAGGGAGTTGAACGGCAGGCGATCTCCCTTGGCTGTATCGAGGTAGGCCGAGAGCACCCGCTCGAAGGGATTGCGCACCACCGCGAATTTGAAGTTGGCCGGGTTGCCGATAAAGTCGTCGAACAGGGCTTCGGGGAGATGGTAGGGTTTGATAAACACCGAGCGATTCACTGGCAGGTGGGGTGAGGGCACCATGGCATCCCGAAACACCACGTTGGGGTCGGTGTGTTTGTAGTCGGCGGACCACCAGCCGCCAGCGGCGAGTTCCGCAAAACTTAACCCGGACTTCATGTAGGTTAAGGCACACTTGGAGGTCTGCACATACAGGTAGCGATGTTTGAACGAAAAGTGAAAGTGGTAGTTGAGCTGCGCCTTGCCGAGACGTTGTTCAATTTGTCTGAAATACATCGCTGCCCTGCTTTGTTAAGTGATTGGTGTTAAGTGATAAGTGCTAAGTGCCATAGTGGATGGTTGCTATTATTGCGGCCATTATTGGCGTACTGGTGTTCGACAACCAACCGCAGTGGATGCGTTGGATTTAACGATAAATGCCGATAGTGCCTGTTGCAGTCCGCGCAGAATTGATCGGTGGCGCAGTTCGTCCCCAATTGCTGCCGCTAAACGTCGCGAAGGGTGATTATTGTTGGGCAAAACCCCAGAATATGTCCCAGTCTCGCCGCGAGGGGCTGCGATTTACCGGTAGTCGGCCGATATACTGTAAGGCGGCGTTTGTTTGCAGTTTTTGGATCCGAAAAAACCAACATGAGCGCTTATGAAACTAAAAATAGCCACTAAATACACGGTGCTGGTCATCGGGCTGGTACTTGTGTGTGCCACCGTGTTTATGGCGGTGATGACGCTCTCGACCCAGGATCATGCCCGCGAACGCTTGCAGGAACGGGGTGCGAGACTTGCCGAAGATGCAGCGCGGATCGAGCTGGCCGGCACGGCGGCGGGCGCGCACCGGGCTCTGGATTTGGTGTTTGCCGATCCGTCGGTGGCCTACGCAGCGGTGCTGGACGCTGCTTCGATGGTGGTGGCGGAGCGCAAGAAGAATTCTGACAGTGTGGTGATGGATAGTGTGGTGACGGACATTGCGTCGATTCCGGTTGGCGGTGGTACGCGCATTGCCGATATTGCCGATATTGCCGGGGAAGATGGTGCAGAGTTTATCGAATTTGTTAGTCCGTTAAACGCGGTCGGCCCTGAAGCTGCTGCGCCGGGTTATGTGCGTGTGCTGATACCGCAACGGGCTGTCAATGCACATGTGTGGGCGAACGTGGCGTCATTCGGCTGGGTGGTGGCGTTAACTGTACTCCTCGCGGCGTTGCTCACGTTTGTGCTGTCGCGGCGCATGACCGAGCCGCTGCGGGTGCTGCATACGGCGGTGGACAATCTCGGCGTCGGCAGTTTTAACTACCAGGTGGAGATCTTTACCGGCGACGAAATTGAAGACCTGGCCAAAAATTTCAACAAGATGGCCGATCAACTGTATCGCTATCGCACCGATGCGGAGAATCGCAAGGATAATCTCGAAGAGCTGATTTACGAACGCACGGTGGAGCTTACCGAGAGCAACCAGAAAATCCGCAAAGTGATGCGCCAGGCGGTGGAGGCCAAGCGCGCTGCGGAGCAGGCGAGCAAGGCCAAAAGCGAATTTCTCGCCACCATGAGCCACGAAATTCGCACCCCTCTGAACGGGGTGCTGGGCATGGCGGAAATTCTCGAGCACAGCCGTCTCGACAAGGTACAGCGCGAGTACCTGCAAATTATTACCCAGTCCGGGCGTGTGCTGCTGGATCTGATCAATCAGATTCTGGATTTTTCCAAGATCGAGGCCGGTAAAATCGAGCTTAATTACAGCGATTTTAATCTGCGCCAATTTATCGAGGAAATCGCCCAGACGTTTGCCGAACGGGCCCACAAGAAAAATCTCGAACTGGTGTGTCGTATTCCCCCGGATCTGAGTTTGATGGTTAACAGCGACGTGACGCGCCTGCGGCAGATTGTTTCCAACCTGGTGGGCAACTCCGTTAAATTTACCGATCAGGGCATGGTGGAAATCAGTGTGGATGTGCTGGATCGCACCGCCCACAAGGCGAAACTGCGATTTGGCGTGCGCGATACCGGCATCGGCATAGCCGCGGACAAGCTCGATCATATTTTTGAAACGTTTGCCCAGGCGGATTCCTCCACCACCCGTAAGTACGGTGGCACCGGCCTGGGGTTGGCGATCGTCAAGCAGCTGCTGAAGCTATTGGGCGGCGAAATTACGGTGAGTAGTGAAGAGGGTAAGGGAAGCGTATTTGCCTGCGAGGTGTGGATGCCGGCGGAAACTTTTGAAAATAAGGATTTACTGCATATCTCGGAAAAAATTACCGGCATCCGAACCATGGTCGTGGACGACCTTGAGGTGAATCGGGAAATCGTGGTGCACCAGCTCAAGGTGTGGGGACTGAAGTGCGACCAGGCGGAGAGCGCAGATCAATGTATGGCGCGGCTGCGCGAGGCGCACGCCGCTGGTGAGCCCTACCATATGGCCCTGCTCGACTACCATATGCCCGATAAAGATGGATTTGCGCTGGCCCAGGAAATTTCCGCAGACCCTCTGCTGCGTGACACGGTACTCATTATGCTGAGCTCGGTGAATAGTTTGATGGATCGCGCTGAGCTGCAGAAAACCGGTATCCAAAGTTATCTCACCAAGCCGGTGCGGCAGTCCGATTTATTCGACGCCATCGCCTCTCTCTCCAGGTATGTGGATACGCGCGCGCCGGGCTGCGAAGGGGCGGACGATTATCTGAGCGGCGAAGGCAGTATTTCCGCCAATATTCTGCTCGCCGAAGACAATCCGGTTAATCAAAAAGTAGCCACCGCCGTGTTTTCGTGGCTGGGCTGTATGCCCAAAATCGTGGGTAACGGTGAATTGGCTGTCGCCGAACGGATGGCGGGCACCTACGATATGATTTTTATGGACTGCCAGATGCCCGAGCTGGATGGCTACGAAGCCACGCGGGTCATTCGCGAGTGGGAAAAAGCTAACCCTGGCGCGGGGCGTGTGCCGATTGTGGCACTCACTGCCAACGCCGTAGAGGGTGACCGCGAGAAGTGTCTGGCGGCAGGTATGGATGATTATCTGGCCAAGCCCTTCAGGGCGGAGGAGATTCGCGCCAAAATACTGGCGTGGAGTCTGTCCGACACCAACCCCGTCCAGACTTCATCGGGTGGAACCGTCGACGCCAGTGTCGCAGGCTCAATTCACGCGCTGGCCGCCGCGACCTCTGGTACTGACGCTACGCCTGATAACGTGACATCCGTGTCTGCGCAAACGACCACCAGCGCGCCACTGAATGGCAGCGCAGCGCACGGTACACAGGGTAATGGCAATTTGCGGCTGGACAGGTCTGATCAGGCGGTGGGCATGGGCGAACTGGTGGATCTGAGTGTCCTCGATGGCTATCTGGCGATACAGTCAAAGGGCGCTCCGGATTTGCGAGTGACACTGGTGCAGGCCTTTCTTGCCGATGCGCCGGACTGTTTATCCAAAGTGCAAAAATCCCTCGCTCGGGGTGACAATGTTGGCCTGTACCAGGCGGCGCACGCATTAAAATCGAGTAGCGCTAATGTGGGTGCGGTGGAAGTGGCGCGCTTGAGTAAGGAGATAGAGCTTAAGGGCAAACAGGAACAAATCGAAGGGCTGGCGGAGCAGGTGGGGTGTCTCGATACGGCCTACCGGGAAACGGCCGCCCTATTTACCCGCACCTTCGAGCTGTGAATCCGCGCACAGGGTTGCGCGGCTGCGGCAATACGCTCGCAGTGATGACAGGTAGAATGGATTTTCAATAAACAGGGCTGACAACTACTGACGGCCTTTGCGTGGTTCGCGACAAGCTATGGTCTGGTTGTTGCGGTGATGGATTAATGAAAGCAGCGGGAGTAACACAGGGTGACCAGGGGTGAGTGATGCCAATCTTAAAAAGACGGTCCTGATCGCGGATGATGACGCGACGTCGTTGTTGCTGATGCGTCAGGTGTTGGAAAACTTCGACTATAACGTGGTGGATGCCAAGCATGGCGGAGAGGCAATGGAACGCTACTACGAGCATCGTCCAGACGCCGTGCTGCTGGATTTGCATATGCCCGAGAAAAACGGACTGGAAGTGTGCAGTGAAATACGCCTCGACGCGGCAGGTGAGCATCTTCCGATTTTAATGATCACCGGGGCAGATGATGTCGAGTCTATAAATGCGGCATTCAGCGCGGGCGCTACCGATTTTTTGGCCAAGCCGATCAATTGGCATCTGCTGGGCTACAAAATTCGTTATGTGCTAAAAAATGCCGATACCCAGGCGCAAAAGCGTCGCGCGGAAGACCTTGCCGAGCAGTTGGGCACGGTGGTGGAAAATTCCTCCAACGAAATTTTTCTGTTCGGTGAAAACTCTCTGGACATTAAGTACGCTAACGCCAGTGCCCGCAAAAATCTTGGGTACGACATGGGTTACCTGTCGGGCCGCTCGTTGCTCGAACTGGTGTCCAAATCGGAAAAGGAAAATTTTGTCCTGCAAATGGAACCGGTGGCGAGCTCGAAAAAAAAAGAAGTGGTGTTTGAAACCTATCTACAGCGCGAGGATGGAACCGGTTACCCGATAGAAATCCGGGTACATCGTACGGTGCAAAAAGGCGCGCCGGTCCATCTTGCCATTATTCAGGATATTACCCGGCGCAAAAAAACTGAAGAGCGGATGCGCTATCTGGCGTACTACGACGCGCTGACGGGATTGCCCAACCGTCAGTTTTTTAAAGAGCAGTTAGCGCTGTTGATCGACATGGTCAATCGTAGCGGCGCCAAAATCGCCGTGTTGTTTATCGATCTCGATAATCTCAAGCGCATTAATGACAGTCTTGGCCACTCCGTGGGCGATCTCCTGCTTAAGCAGGTGGCCGAGCGACTTAAACACTGTATTCGGCAGAGTGACGTGGTCGGCAAGATGAGTCGCATGAGTTCCCAGTCGATGATCTCGCGGCTGGGTGGCGACGAGTTCACTCTGGTGTTGAATCATGTCGAGGACCGCAAGGCGGTTGATGCTGTGGTGAAACGTATTCAGCAGGATATCGCTGTGCCGATGCATCTGGGCGGTCACGACATCGTGCTGACGGCAAGTATTGGCGTCGCGTTTATTCCCGACGATGGCGGCGACGTGGAGACGGTTTTGAAATGCGCCGACACCGCCATGTACAACGCTAAAAAAGTCGGCCGCAACAGTTTTAAAAATTATGACAAATCCATGGAGAAGCGCAGCCTGGGGCGTTTAAATCTGGAAAACGAGCTACGCCGTACGCTGGATAGCAATGAACTGCTTGTACATTACCAACCGCAGATCAATATCGAAAGTGGCAAAGTTGTCGCCGCTGAAGCGTTGGTTCGTTGGCAGCATCCCACCGAGGGCCTGATATCCCTCGACACGTTTATTTCTGTCGCCGAAGAGGCGGGTTTAATCTATCAACTGGGTTCCCAGGTGCTGGATAAAGCCTGTGCGCAAATGAAAGTCTGGCAAAAAGACGGCGTCGAACTGGAGCATGTGGCGGTCAACATTTCCAGCGTTCAGTTTCAACATCAGGATTTGTGCGGCAGCGTGATGGATATTATTTCCCGAAATGGCATATCGCCGCGCAAAATTGAGCTTGAGGTTACCGAGAGCGCGATGATGGACGACGGTGAAAAAGCCGTGCAAACGTTACGGTTGTTGCGTTCCATGAATGTCAAAATCACAGTGGATGACTTCGGCACCGGTTATTCATCGTTGAGTTATTTGAAGCGGTTTCCATTGAACAATATAAAAATCGATAAAACGTTTGTCGCGGACGTGGGTGGTGGACGCAGTGGCGAAGGCATTGTGTCGGCGATTATCGCCATGGCGCGCTGTCTTAATCTGGGCATCGTGGCAGAAGGGGTGGAAACCGCCGAACAATTATCCTTCCTGAAAAAACAGGGCGTGAAAATTGTGCAGGGCTATATGTTGAGTAAGCCCCTTACGGCGGATCAGTTCACAAAATTTGTACAGCGCAACAGCGTTGGCCAAAAGTCCTATTAATAACGTCTGTCCTGTGATTACCGTCAGCTAGTTATTTGTCCATGACCGCATTCCCGCAACGCGGCATAATGGCCGTCTCGGGGATAACAGTCATACTGGACATCGCAGCCTATGGAAGCCCTTGTGGTATATTTGCTGGTCGGTGCACTGGCTGGCCTGGTCGGCGGTCTGTTCGGCCTCGGTGGCGGCGCGGTGATCGTACCCATTCTGATCTACAGTTTTGCGGTTTCCGGTTTCAGCCCTGAGATTCTCACCCATCTCGCGTTGGGAACGTCGCTGGCAACCATCATTGTCACCTCCGCGAGTGCGGTGGTGGCCCACCATCGTAAACGTGCGGTGCTGTGGCCGCTGATGTGGTCCATGGTGCCGGGGATCTGTCTTGGGGCCGCGTTCGGCGGTTTGTTTGCGGCCACCCTGAGCGGCCCGCTTTTGCAGCTGGGTTTTGGTGTATTTTTGTTGCTGGTAGCGGCACAAATGGGTTTGGGCTTACGACCCCACAGTGCGCGGGATTTGCCAGGGTTGCCCGGCAAGTTTGTGGGTAGCGCGGGCATCGGTTTTTTTTCCGGCATCTTCGGTATCGGCGGCGGCTCGCTGACCGTACCGTTTCTTGCCTGGTGTAATGTGGCCATGGCCCGGGCGGTGGCAACGTCATCGGCGCTGGGGTTTCCGATTGCGATCAGCGGCGCAATCACTTATATGCTGGCCGGCATGGGGCGCGCCGATTTGCCTGAGGGTTCCCTGGGCTATGTGTATCTGCCGGCGTTGTTTGGCATAGCGCTGGCGAGTACACCTTGTGCACGTATCGGTGCCAATCTCGCTCACCGGCTGCAGGAAAAACTGCTCCGCCGTCTCTACGCCGGGGTGAGTGCGGGCCTTGGGGTATATTTTATTGCCAGTAATACCGCTGTGATGGTGGGGTGGCTATGACGACGCTCGCACAGGTGCTACTGGCTCTGAGCGACGGCGAGTACCATTCCGGCGAGGCCCTGGGGCAGGCGTTGGGCGTGAGTCGCACAGCGGTTTGGAAGCACCTGCAAAACGTGGTGGAGCTGGGTATTACCCTGGATAAAAAAAAGGGGCTTGGCTACCGCATTCCCGGCGGCATTGAATTGTTCGATCGGCGCCGGATACTGGCTTGCATGCCCGCGCAACCGCGGGAGCAATTGCGCCAACTGGAAATTCTGCACAGCGTGGACTCAACCAATGCCGAGGCCCGTCGCCATATCGAGCGGGGCGGTGGTGGTGGCTGGGCCTGTGTTGCGGAATGCCAGAGCGCCGGGCGCGGTCGGCTCGGGCGACCGTGGGTTAGCCCGTTCGCGAAAAACCTGTACCTGTCCACCGTCTGGGAATTCGACGGTGGCGCCGCGGCTATCGAAGGGCTGAGCCTGGCGGTGGGTGTTGCCGTCCATCGCGCTATAACGTCCGTCGGGGTTTTGGATATCGGCCTAAAATGGCCCAACGATATTTTGCGCGACGGCCGCAAACTGGGCGGTATTTTGCTGGAAATGACCGGCGACCCGGTAGGCCAATGCCAGGTGATTGTCGGCATCGGCATCAATGTGGGTATGCCCGCTGACGCTGCGCAGGCTATCGACCAGGCCTGGGCCGATCTCGCCGAAGTTCCCGACGTGACCCGCAATGGCCTGGCGGCGGCGGTGCTCAGTGAATTATTGCCAGTGCTAACCAATTATCAGCGCCACACGTTCGCCGCCTATCGGGACGAGTGGCAGCGTTACGATGCCTATCGCGGCGCCACCGTTCAAATCATGACGCCGGGGAAAATGCTCGAAGGCATAGCCAGCGGTGTTGCTAACAACGGTGCCATCTGTATAGATATCAATGGCGACGTCAGGCAATTCAGTGGTGGGGAAATTAGTGTGCGGCGCCTCGGAGCAAGCTTGACCGAATAAGGTTAGTGGTAGTGAATTAATATGATTCCCTGGAGAAGGCGGTAGAACAGAGTGATATTGGATATCGACGTGGGCAACACCCGCCTTAAGTGGCGCTTACAAGACGCCGATGGCGGCATTGTGGGTCGTGGACACGGCACCCATAAAACACTGGCCGAGATAACGCCGGCAATCAATCGCATGGTTGCCCCCGATAGGGTAAAACGCCTGCGGGTCGCCAATGTAGCCGGTGCGGACGTGGCGGGGGGTATTGCTGCGTGGGCTGACGCAAATTTTGGTCTGGTTGCTGAGTTCGCGACAAGTCAGGAGGCGTGCGCTGGCGTGACTTGCGGCTATCGGCAACCTGCAAGCCTCGGTGTCGATCGTTGGTTGGCGCTGCTGGCCGCATGGCACCGCTGGGGGGAGTCCTGTGTGGTAGTGGACGCGGGTAGCGCGTTGACTGTGGATTTATTAGCTGCGAATGGGGTGCATCTGGGCGGCTATATCGTGCCGGGGCTGGCTATGATGCACGCGGCCCTTGCGCAGGGCACCGGCGCTGTCAAAATAGCGCACCAGCCATTGGTGGATCCAGGCCCGGGGCGTTCGACCCTGGAAGCGGTCAATCAGGGCTGCGGCGCGATGGCGCTGGCGCTGGTGGAGCGCGCGTTGGCCAGTCTGGCGGCGCATGCCGGTGGCGCGTCGGTCAGCGTGGTGTTGACGGGCGGGGATGCGGACAGTTTGGCACCCTTTATAAAGGTTCCATTGAAGTCAGAGCCGGAGCTGGTACTGGACGGTTTGGCGCTGGCGCTGCCCTGATGCAATTATGGCGATGTGGCTGCTGGGCCAACACTGAGATACACACCGACTTATATGATCAGATGCTATGACTAAATGGATACTGTTGCTGGTGGTGTTGGCCAATGGCCTGGCCTATTTCTGGTTTTCTGCCCAGCAGGCGCAGCGAGCGGGCGTGGCCGATAGTGCCCGCGTCCCGTCACTGGTGCCGGAGGGCGGTTCAACCCTGGCGTTGTTATCCGAGCGCGACGGCATTGCTCCTCCCGAACCGCCAAGCGGGGACACTTCAACCGCGATTGCGGATACTGTGGATCACCGTTCTAGCGTGCCTGGCCTGAGTATCCCTGCGCCTGGTTCGGCGTTGGCGGGTGTCGCGGACGTCTCCCCTGGGACCACTGACCTCTCCGGGGAGGAAGGCGTATCGGCAGTCGCAAGCCCCGACGCAGATTCCATAGACGGCGCGGACGCGGATGGTGGTCAATGCCTGCTGGTGGGGCCATTTGCCCAGCGGCAGGAGGTGGATAATCTGGTCTTTAAACTGGGTACGCTGAGTGTTGATGCGGCGGTAAAGAGTCGCGAGGAGGAGGTGTCGTCCTCCAGCTTCTGGGTGTACCTTCCTCCGTTGCTGTCCGAAAAGGCCGCAGCGCGTAAGCTTCAGGAACTTAAAAACAGCGGTGTGGACAGTTTTATCTTTCAGGATGGCGAACTGAAAAATGGTATTTCCCTGGGGTTTTTTGCCGCTCGGGAAAATGCCCTGAAACGGCAGCAGGAGTTAGCCAAAGCGGGCTACAAGACCCGGATTTTCAGCGCGCCTGACCTGGTTAGAACCTTTTGGGTGCAAATGCCGACGGCAGCACAGCGCGCGCTGGCCGAGAGTTTCTGGAAAGAGCTGGGCGCGTCGAACCCTGCCATTAAGCTGGAGCGCGACAATTGCGGCTAGCGCCGCGCGCGTAGTCCGACGCAGAACAGCGTTTGGTCGGCACAGGGGTCCGTGAAGAACGTAGCGTTGCGAGTGGGGTTGTCGTGAGTGAGATTGTCGCGGGTGATCAGGTGAGCTTTTTAGGGAAGCTTTTCCATTTCGCAGGATGCCCATCGGTTTAACTTCCATTATTTCCCGATAAAAACCACCAAACGCGGTTGCGTCCAGGGGCGACTTCCAATAGAATCGCGCCTCCGTTTTTTGTGGGTCGTCGCTGGCGTAGCTCAGTTGGTAGAGCAGCTGACTTGTAATCAGCAGGTCGGGGGTTCGACTCCTCTCGCCAGCTCCAAACGATGTAGATATTGTCCGCTAACGCATTGAAAGCAGAGTAATTGTTGACAGGCGGTAGGTGAACACGGACAATGCTTGGCCATTTGCGGAGGGGTTCCCGAGCGGCCAAAGGGATCAGACTGTAAATCTGACGCGCAAGCTTCGGTGGTTCGAATCCACCCCCCTCCACCATATATGGTGG
>JBFJKD010000019.1:0-15360 GCA_041635095.1 Porticoccaceae bacterium | reverse complement strand
GTCGGCCGTCCCAATGTGGGTAAATCCACACTGCTCAATCACCTGCTTGGCGTTAAGCTCAGTATTACGTCGCGTAAACCTCAAACCACCCGTCATCAGGTGCGTGGCATCAAAACGGAGGGCACCTGTCAACTGGTGTTTGTGGACACGCCCGGTTTACATGGCGAGCAAAGTAAAGCCATCAATCGGTATATGAATCGCGCTGCGCAAAGTGCAATGCGGGACGTTGATGTTATCGTCTTTGTCGTCGATCGCCTGGTGTGGACAGCGGCGGATATTGCCGTAGCTACGGCAGTGAGTGCGACCAATATTCCAGTGGTGGTGGCGCTCAACAAAATCGATCGTCTGACAGATCAGAATGAGTTGTTGCCACATATCGAAACTCTGCAAAAGTTATTGCCCGCTGCGGAATTTGTTCCGTTATCTGCACTGCAAAACACGAACCTGAAAAAGCTCGAGACGGTGATTCGGCAGCATATTCCCGCAGGCCATTTCTTCTTTGCCGACGATCAGATCACAGATCGCAGTGAACGATTTCTCGCAGCGGAGATAGTAAGGGAAAAGATTACGCGCCAACTGGGCGCGGAAGTACCCTATCAGGTCACGGTGGAAATAGAAGAATTTGAACAGCGCGGGGCGATCAGGCATATCAGCGCGCTGATTCTGGTCGAGCGGGATGGACAAAAGAAAATATTGATCGGCGAAAATGGTGCGCGTATCAAGCTGATAGGCCGTCAGGCGCGGCTCGATATGGAACGACTCTTTGCCGGTAAAGTTATGTTGAATATGTGGGTTAAGGTGCGCAGTGGCTGGTCCGACGACGAGCGGGCATTGCGCAGTCTGGGGTACCGGGATTAGCCCGGCCAAACTATGAGGCATGACATAGTGCCCCTCGCACAAAGTGACCAGGCATTTATATTACATACCCGACCTTACCGGGAAAGCAGTCAATTGGTGGATCTATTTTGCCGTGCACACGGACGCTTCCGGGCTATAGCGAACGGTACCCGAGGTCCACGCAAAGGCGTCTCTAAAAAACTACAAACGTTCGTGCCGCTGGCCGCTCACTGGCGTGGGCGTAGCGAATTAAAAACGCTGGTCAGCGCGGAACCGATTGGCGCGGTGCCCTATTGGGGCGGCAGGACGCTGTATCTCGGTCTGTACATTAACGAGCTGATAACGCGTCTGTTGCCCGAACACGATCCACATCCAGAGTTGTTCGACAATTATGTCGAGTTATTGCGTGCGCTGCCCGGTACGGTGGATGTAGAACCACTGTTGCGCCGTTTTGAATTGGTGCTGTTGGAACAGCTTGGCTACGGCATTGCCCTTGATATCGAGGCTATTTCCGGCGCCACGATGGATGCGCAAAGCTGGTATCGGTTTGTCGCAGAAGATGGGTTTTTGCTCGTCAGTAATAGCGCTGGCGGTAATGTCGGAAACGTTTTCAAAGGGGCTGATTTACAGGCTATGGCCCTGGGCAACTATGGCAGTGAGGATGTGCGGCGTGCCGCTAAACGCTTGTTGCGCATCGCACTCGACGCCCATCTTGGCGGGCGACCTCTGCGCAGCCGGGAATTTTTCCGCGGACTTTCTAATCAGGGGAGTGCTGGACAGTGATTCTCGGGGTAGGGACGGATCTGGTGCAGCGCGCACGGATCGAGCAATCCCTGGAGCGCTGGGGTGAGCGTTTCGCGCGGCGCATATTATCCCCGCAGGAACTGGCGATATTCAGCAAACACCATCAGCCAGGGGCCTATCTGGCAAGGCGTTTTGCCGGCAAAGAGGCAGCTAGTAAAGCGCTGGGTACGGGTATCGGACAAATATCGTGGCAGGAAATCAGTATTGTGAACGACACCGCAGGTTCACCGGTATTGGAACTCGCTGGAGCGGCGTTGCGCCTATTTGAGACACGCGGTGCTCGCCATATACATGTGAGCCTGGCGGATGAAAAAGAGTACGCGCTCGCTTTTGTCATCGTGAGCCGCTGAGTAGCTGCCCAAAGGGGTTTAACGACTGGGCGGTTGGGGCTTCAGCAAGCTGTGAATAAGGTCGATATAGCTAACCATTCTTAACGTCAATTGAGGGCGTCGGCACGGGCCGCGCAGCTAGAGTAAAATACCCGATCTGGATCTGACCGAGGCGTTGTCTACCTATGGCTTTTGCGACGATTGAATCATGTATCGGCAATACACCCCTGGTGCGCTTGCAGCGCCTGGTGGCGGGTGTCAACAACACTATTCTGGTTAAGCTGGAGGGCAATAATCCCGCTGGCTCGGTCAAAGATCGGCCCGCGCTCAGCATGATTCAGCGCGCCGAAGCCCGCGGCGACATTCGGCCCGGTGACACGCTTATCGAAGCGACCAGTGGCAACACGGGTATAGCGTTGGCCATGGTAGCGGCCATCAAGGGCTATCGCATGATTCTGGTGATGCCCGATAACATGACCGTCGAGCGCAAGGACGCCATGACCGCCTACGGCGCCGAGCTGGTATTGGTGAGTCAGCAGGCCAGTATGGAGGGCGCCCGGGATCTGGCATTGCAAATGGCCGCACAGGGCAAAGGTAAAGTGCTGGATCAATTTAATAACGAGGATAATCCGCTCGCACACGAAGCGGGTACTGGCCCCGAGATATGGCGGCAGACAGGCGGTAAGATCACGCACTTTGTTAGCTCTATGGGCACTACCGGCACGATCATGGGCGTTTCCCGTTACCTGAAGAAGATGAACCCGGATATTGCAATCGTTGGTCTGCAACCCCGTGAAGGTTCGAGCATCCCCGGCATACGTCGCTGGTCACAGGAATATCTGCCGGGAATTTTCGATGCACATTGTGTCGACCAAATTCTCGATATTGCTCAGGTTGACGCGGAGCGCACCATGCGTGATCTGGCGCGCAGGGAAGGGATTTTCTGCGGTGTATCTTCCGGTGGAGCGGTGGCAGGTGCGCTGCAACTCGCGGCACAAACTGAAAATGCACTAATCGTGGCGATAGTGTGTGATCGCGGTGATCGCTATCTGTCCTCTGGGGTGTTTGGCTCCTGAATTTTGAGGGTAAATCAAAAACCGCTCCGCTGGTAATCAAGCTCTATGGTTAAAGTTCGCGAAGTTCATTCCTTGAAAGATGGTGCCACCGTTGAGTTGCACGAATGGCTCGGGGTCATGGCGCACAAATACCAGTGGAGTCCCGCTGTGGTCGCGGCTATCAAACTGGCCTGCGAACACAGTTGGAGTGCCGAAGAGCGCGCCATTGTAGAGGACAATATCTGGGCGCCGGGGACCAGTAGTTTTCGTACGGGTCTGGAAATGGCGGAAATCCTCGCCGATTTACACATGGATCACGAGGGCCTGCAAGCCGCGATTTTGTACCGTGCCGTACGTGAGGGAAAGCTGCCATTAGAAGTCGTGCGGCGGCATTTTGATGCTCGGGTGGCTGATTTGATCGCGAACGTATTGCGCATGGCCGTGATCAGTACCCTGCGCAACGATTCCGAACGCGAGGTTTTTGGCCACGCCAGCGCATTACAGGCGGCCAAAGTTCGGGAAATGCTGGTTTCCATAATCGACGATGTGCGCGTTGCACTCATCAAACTGGCGGAGCGCACCTGCGCTATTCGGGCGCTCAAATCTGCTTCGGAGCACAAGCGTATCCGCGTCGCCCGGGAAATTTTTGACGTCTACGCACCGCTGGCCCATCGACTCGGCGTAGGGCATCTGAAATGGGAATTGGAGGATCTAGCCTTTCGCTATCTGGAGCCCGATGAATACCAGCAAATAGCCAAATTGCTCGATGAAAAGCGCCTCGATCGGCAACATTATATCGACGAAGTGACGACGACCATTGAAAATGAACTGCGCAAAATCGGTAAGCAAGGAACCGTTACCGGCCGCGCCAAACATATTTACAGCATATGGCGAAAGATGCATCGCAATGATATTGGGTTTTCTCAAGTGTACGACATCAGGGCGGTGCGGGTGTTGGTGCCTACCGTTGACGATTGCTACGGCGTGCTCGGTATCGTGCACAGCAGGTGGCGCAATATTCCCAGGGAGTTCGACGACTATATCGCATCGCCCAAGGAAAATGGTTATCGATCGTTACACACGGCAGTCGTCGGCCCTGGACGCAAGGTAGTGGAAATACAGATACGCACCTTCGAGATGCATCAGGAGGCCGAATTCGGCGTGTGTGCCCATTGGCAGTACAAAGGCACCGATGCAAAAAATGCCGCAGACGCCAATTACGAAGATAAAATAGCGTGGCTGCGGCAGGTGCTGGAATGGCACGAAGAAATAGAGGACGAGAACGTCAAGGAATTTTTGCGCCTCGACAGCTCCCCGGACCGCGTTTACGTGTTTACCCCAGAGGGCCACGTGATTGATTTACCATTTGGTGCAACGCCGCTCGATTTCGCCTACAGCGTGCATACGCAGATCGGACATCGTTGTCGCGGGGCCAAACTGAACGGCAAAATCGTGCCGCTAAATACTGGCCTGAAGACCGGTGACCAGGTGCAAATCATCACGGGTAAGCAGGACAAGCCGAGCCGCGACTGGTTGCTTAAATCTCTTGGCTATTTGCATACTTCCCGTGCGCGCGCCAAAGTTCAGCAATGGTTTCGGGCACAACACCGCGAACAGAACGTAGCGGCGGGAACCCAGTTGTTGAACGCGGAATTTCGCCAGTTGGGTATTCGTGCACTCGACCTGCAGGATTTGGCGGGGCGCTTTAACAAGCACAACGAGGAGGGCCTGTATGCCGCAATTGGTGCTGGTGACGTGGGGCTGGAGCAAGTTGTTCACGCCGCGCAGACACAACTTGGACTCGCGCCCGAACCGACCAGGCAAAACAGGCGTAAACGCGCTGCACGTTTTGGAAAATCTGATTTTTATATCTACGGCGTCGGCGATCTGCTGACACGGTTGGCTGGCTGTTGTTCACCCATTCCGGGAGACGCGGTCTGTGGCTATATCACGGCGGGACGGGGAGTTACTATTCATCGTGCCGACTGTGGCAACCTGCTACGTTTACAGAGCACCGATCCGAAACGGGTATTACAGGTGAACTGGGGGGGGACGCCACAACAAACCTACGCGGTGAAAGTGGGTATTCATTCCTACGATCGCACAGGTCTGCTCAAGGATATCACCACTACCATTGATAAAGCGGGCCTGTTCATTGTTGCTCTGACGTCGGCGGAACGCCGCGAAAGCGGTAATATGACTGAGGTCACGGTTGATGTAACTGGCATGCAAGAGCTCAGTGCACTGATGGCCAAACTGAGGCAAATCCCCAACGTGATAGACGTTACTCGACTGCACGATTGAAGCTCAGGAGAATCTACCGTGGCGCTTCCCCCGCAATATAATCTGGATGATTTACTCCATCTTATGCGCCGCCTGAGGGATCCGCTTACCGGTTGCCCCTGGGATATCAAGCAAACGTTCGCCAGTATCGTGCCATTTACTCTTGAAGAAACCTATGAAGTGATCGACGCCATTGAGCGCCAGGACTACGGCCATTTATACGAAGAACTGGGTGATTTACTCTTTCAGATCGTGTTTTACAGTCAGCTGGCCGCCGAACGGCAAATGTTTACCTGTAATGATGTGATTCACCAGCTGGTTGCCAAGTTGGTGGCACGCCATCCGCACGTATTTCCACAGGGCACGCTCGAAAGTAGAAGAAGCGCAACTGAAACCCATTCCGATCAGACCATCAAAGAGACCTGGGAAAACCTGAAGCGAGAGCAACGGGGCGAGCGCGGTATTCGCGGTCGACTGGGCGATGTGCCAGATAGTCTGCCGGGGCTGATGCGGGCAGCGAAATTGCAAAAACGAGCTGCCAATCATGATTTCGACTGGCCCGACACTGCCGGGGTTATGGATAAGATAAAAGAGGAATTACTCGAGGTGGAGGGTGCTGTCGCGGGCGGCGATCAGGTTGAAGTCGCTGAAGAAATTGGCGACTTGCTGTTTTCCTGCGTAAATTTGGCTCGCCATCTTGGTGTGGACAGCGAAACAGCGATGCGCACCGCCAACCGAAAATTTGAAACCCGTTTTGCGGCGATGGAAACGCGTGCCGAGGAGTTGGGGAAGAATTTCGACGATTTGCCTTTGTCTGAAAAAGACCGGCTGTGGGAGTGGAGTAAACAACAGACCGGTGGGTAGTGATGAGCAGTGCTAAGTGGTTATCGGCGCACCAACGCTAATCCGGTGTCGCGTCTTACCCAGCTTGTGATGATGCGCCAATCCGTGTAAGGTCGGCGCCTTTTTGGGGCGCACACCGACGCCTTCTGCGAAAGGGGAAAACTCTATGCGAATGATACTACTGGGGCCACCTGGCGCTGGCAAAGGAACGCAGGCACAGTTTATTTCTGAGCACTTTGCGATTCCGCAAATATCCACCGGCGATATGTTAAGGGCCGCCGTCGAAGCCGGGAGTGAACTGGGACTGCAAGTCAAAGATACCATGGCATCGGGTGGCCTGGTGTCGGATCAGTTGATTATTGCGCTCGTCAAACAACGCATTGAGCAGTCCGATTGCCGCAATGGGTTCCTGTTTGATGGCTTTCCACGCACGATTCCGCAAGCCCAGGCGTTACTGGATGCCGGAGTGGTTATTGATCTGGTAGTTGAGATTAAGGTCGAAGACGAACAGATTGTTGCGCGTTTGAGCGGGCGCCGGGTGCATCCGGCATCGGGCCGGGTTTATCACGTGCAACACAACCCGCCGCGACGGGAAGGTGTTGACGACGAGACTGGAGAGCCTCTTGTGCAAAGGGAGGACGACAAGGAAGAAACCGTCCGTAATCGTTTGCGCGTGTATCACGAGCAAACGGAGCCACTGGTGGCGTTCTATAGAAATCTAGCCGCTGCGTCATCCGCCCAGGGATTACGCTGTGCGGTGGTAGACGGTGTGGGTTCCCTGGCTGAAGTGCAAAACAGGCTGTTGCAAACACTGAGTTGAATTGGTCGAGCGGGTTCGCGGTGCACGGATATGGCGGCAGGGTTTGGATAATATACGTTTCGTTTGTGGTATAAAAAAGGCTCCCGCGAGGAGCTTTTTTTTGCCTGAAAACTGCGGCTGTGGAACGCTAATATAGTGCACATATCAGTTCGTCAGGTAGAAAAAAATTAACCAGAAAATTAGAAAAATAGAAGATTTTATCTATTTTAATTTTTGGCCTGAAAAAGTAGTCGCCATAAAAAATTAGACAAAAAATTGGAAAAAACTGAAATTACGAGTTTTTTTTCGCTTATTTTGGAAGAAAACAGTTATAAATCACTATTTACTATAGACAATTGTTTAAATTTAAATAAAATCGACCTCGATCCATTCAGAAACTTTTAGATTTCGGATCAAGGTGTTCCTCACTAATAAAGGAGAGCGGCAATGGCGCGAATTGCAAAGAAAACTAAAGTGGCAAAAACGGCTCCCAAAAAAGCCCCGAAAAAATCCGTCCGAAAGAAAGCAAAAGCGGCTCCATCGAGCAAGGCACAAACCGCTTTGAAAGCAATAGAGAAGAAAGCGGCTGCGCAGGCTAAAAAGGTAGCTGCCGCAAAACTCAAGTTAACCCAGGCGCAATCTCGCGCTGCGGCCAAGAGTACCAAGGCCTCCAAAGCTGCGGTGAAAAAAGCAAAAACTGCAGCGGGCAGCGCCAACAAAGCGATGACTCAGCTGCGTGCTAAAGTGCGGGCAGCGAAAGCAGATGCGCGTGCGGCTGCTGCGTTGAACCGGGTTAAAGTCGCTGAAGCTAATGCCAAAGCCAAGTTGGAAAAAGCCAGCAAGGCGATGGCCAGGAAGGCGGAGTCAGATCTGAAATCGGCGCTCAAGAAGTTCGAAGCCCGCTGGAAGAAAAAGCGTGCGGCGGCCAATGCCAAGAAACTTAAGGTTAGTGAGCGTAAAACCGCTGCCCGCCTGAAAGTGGTACAGAAGAAAGCTACGAGCAAGGCGAAAGCCGCTGTTGCCAAGGCGACCAAAAAGACCGCTCCAAAAAAAGCAGCCAAGGCCCGTAAAGCGAAGGCAATTGTCGCTACGCCTGCGGTCAAGGTCGCAAAAAAAGGTGCTGGCAAACGCGGTCGTCCCGCCAAAGCCAAAACCGCCGCTAAGAAGGCGGTAACGAAAAAATCAACAGCTCGACGTAGCGCAAGTAAGAAGAAGTAATCTTTGGGTTGAGCCATATGTGCCCAAAGCTTTCTTCGTGGTAATGCGCAAATAGGTTAAAATCCCCTGCCTCACAGCAGGGGATTTTTTTATGTCTGGAGTTTGGGCGGCGCCATGACGCGTATTCTTGCTCTCGATACATCAGTGCAAACCTGTTCCGTTGCGTTACACGATAACGGGTTCGTGCTGGCCCGCAGTCAACAACTGGCGAAAGGGCATAGCCGGCTGGTGTTACCCATGATAGACGAACTGCTTGCAGAGGCGGGTTTGTTGCTGGGTCAGCTGGATGCATTGGCGCTCACTATTGGCCCTGGCTCGTTTACCGGTCTGCGTATAGGTATCAGTGTGGTGCAGGGCCTCGCGTTTGGGGCAGACATTCCGGTGGTGTCGGTGTCGACTCTACAGACCATGGCGGCAGGCGCGATCAAGCGCCACAGTGTGCGGCAGCAGGGCACAATTTTGCCGGCTTTTGACGCGCGCATGGGAGAAATCTATTGGGGCCTGTATCGGAATGTCGGCGGCAAACCAGTGGCCTGCTGTGCCGATGCGCTCAATGTTCCTGAGGCAGTTGGTCTGACAGACGATGCGGTACATGGTGGTGTGGTTACCCTGGGTGTTGGCGATGGCTGGCAATACGCTTGCGCATTTCCCGTGACAGCGCAAACAACGCAAATAGAATGTCAGCCTTCGGCACAGGACCTGGTGATACTTGCGCTGGAAAAATATGCCGAAGGAGAAGCAAAGCCGGTGGAACAGCTCACGCCTGTTTATTTACGGGATACCGTTAGTTGGAAAAAACGTACTCATTTGCGAACCCAGGGCTGAGGGAGTGTCGTGATGGAGTGGCTACAACTCGCGGCGCTCGCAATTATGCAGGGACTGACTGAATTTTTACCCATCTCCAGTTCCGCACACCTTATTTTACCGTCCCAGTTGCTAGGTTGGCCCGATCAGGGCTTGGCGTTTGATGTGGCTGTGCATGTGGGGTCGCTGACCGCAGTTATCGTGTATTTCCGCCGCGACTTGCGGGACATTAGTTATGCCTGGCTGCGGCAGGTTGGTGGCGGTGCTGCGACAGTGGAAAGTCGCCTGGCCTGGTTTCTGGCAGCGGCGACGGTGCCGGTTGGACTGGCGGGTCTGTTGTTCGATGCGTTTATCGAAACCCACTTGCGCTCCGTGTCGGTGATCGCGGGCACGACCATCGTGTTTGCCGTTCTACTTGGCTGGGCGGACAAAAAAGGTGCCCGCACCGGCAATATGGCGTCGCTTACCCTTGGCACCGCACTGCTGGTGGGCCTGGCCCAGGCGTTGGCGTTGATTCCCGGCACTTCGCGATCCGGTATTACCATGACTGCAGGGCTGGCCCTCGGCCTCGACCGTCAGAGCGCCGCGCGATTTTCGTTCCTGCTGGCGATTCCAGTCATCATTCTTAGCGGCGGATATAAAGCGTTGCAGTTGACTGCGGCTCACGCCGCACCCTGGGGCGATCTGTTCCTCGGCGCAGCGCTAGCGGCACTTACTGCCTGGTGCTGTATTCGATTCTTTTTGGCAATTATTGACCGCATCGGCATGATGCCTTTTGTCTGGTATCGTTTGCTGATGGGAATTCTGCTTCTGGTATTTTTAGCAAATGGCGCTTAACAAATGGCTATAACGGATGTCGCATTTTTGGGCCTTGGCGTTATGGGGTATCCAATGGCAGGCCATTTGAGCAGGGCAGGCCTGAACGTGACGGTCTATAACCGCAGCGCCAACAAGGCAGTCCAGTGGTGCAAAACCTATACTGGAAAAAGCGCGGCTACTCCCGCGCTGGCTGTGCTTGGGGCACAGGTGGTTTTCGCCTGTGTCGGTCGCGATGAGGATGTGCGCGAAATTACCGTGGGCGCACAGGGCGCGTTTGCGGCAATGGAGAAAGATGCCGTATTTGTCGACCATACCACCACGTCCGCGGAGCTGGCTCGGGAACTGTCAGCACAAGCACACGCGGCCCATCTCCATTTTATCGACGCGCCGGTATCCGGTGGCGAACAGGGCGCTCTCAATGGGGCGCTGACTGTGATGTGCGGTGGTGACCCCGCTATATTTGATCGCGTGCAATCGGTAGTGGCGCGCTTTGCTAAAGCGGTAACATTATTGGGGCCGGTGGGTAGTGGTCAATTGTGCAAGATGGTGAATCAGATATGCATCGGCGGATTGGTGCAGGCGTTGGCGGAAGGTTTACATTTTGCGGGCCAGGCCGGTCTCGATGCGCAGCAGGTGATTGACGTAATCTCCCGGGGCGCGGCGCAATCCTGGCAAATGGAAAACCGCCATAAAACCATGTTGGCCGGAAAGTACGAGCACGGATTTGCCGTGGACTGGATGCGCAAGGACCTGGGGATTGTTCTCAACGAAGCGCGCCGTAATGGCGCACAACTACCGGTGACCGCACTGGTGGATCAATTTTACGCCGATATTCAGGCGAGCGGCGGCGGTCGCTGGGACACCTCCAGTCTGCTCACGCGCTTGCAGCAAGATTCGTCGACACCCGAAAAGTAATGTTTAACTGAGGTCAACATGGAGCAGGCGGAATTCAATCGCGGTTTACTGGCGTTTATAGGCACTTCTCCGACGCCCTTTCACGCTGTCGCAAATGCCGCCGCGCTGTTGCGCGAGGCGGGTTTTCGCGAAATAGATAACGGTTGTAGCGAAGCCTTAAATTCAGGTCAACGTTATTTTACCACCCACAATGGCTCGTCTATCATTGCCTGGGTAATGGGTAAAGCCGCACCAGCGCAATCCGGCATTCGCATGGTGGGCGCACACACAGACAGTCCCTGTTTAATGATCAAGCCGCAACCGGAACTTACCACTGCAGGTTATTTTCAGCTGGGCATAGAGGTGTATGGCGGCGCGCTACTCAACCCCTGGTTTGATCGGGATCTGTCCATCGCCGGGCGTGTGGTGTATCGGGACACGGGTAGCGGACAACTACACCAAACGCTGATTGATTTCAAAAAACCGGTAGCGGCGATTCCGAGCCTGGCCATTCATCTCGATCGCGACGCCAATACGGCCAGAACCGTAAATCCTCAAATCAATCTGCCGCCACTACTGTTCCCACTGGCCGAAGGCCGCTACAAAACCTTCCGGGACTTGCTGGTTGGCGAACAATTTTCCGGTGTCGGTTCCAAAAGCGTGGAAGTCGTCGACTACGAACTCAGTCTGTACGACACCCAACCACCGGCACTGGTCGGCTTGCACGACGATTTTATCGCGTCCGCGCGACTCGACAACCTGCTCAGCTGTTACACCGGTATACAGGCGTTATTGAATGCGGACGACAGTGTCACCAGCCTGTTGGTGTGTAGCGATCACGAAGAAGTTGGCAGTGGTTCTGCCAGCGGTGCGCGTGGGCCGTTATTGCAGTCGGTATTGCACAGCATGATTCCCGAACAGGCACAACGTGTGGCCGCAATTGCCCGTTCGCTGATGATTTCCGCTGACAACGCCCACGGAGTACACCCCAATTACATTGACAAGCACGATTTAAACCACGGTCCTATTCTTAATCGCGGCCCGGTGATCAAGGTCAACAGCAGTCAGCGTTATGCCACCAACAGCATTACATCTGCCTTATTTCGCCGGTGGTGCGCCGAGGAAAATGTGCCGGTGCAATCTTTTGTCACCCGCGCCGATATGGGATGCGGTAGCACCATCGGTCCGATCACTGCCACTGAAATCGGTGTGCCAACCCTTGACGTCGGCGTACCAACCTTTGCCATGCATTCCATTCGCGAACTGGCCGGCTCCGAAGATGGGTTTGGTCTGTTCAAAGTTTTGCGCGCGTTTTATCGCCACCGGGATGCGTTAACCATTACCGTGTCGAAATAAATTCCCTTCGTACCCATGGGCTCGGGATTATTCGCCTACAGTTATTACACAAAAATAGTTACTACGAAAACTGGATTAACGGGTATCAGGAGGGTAGCATCTAGCAGTCACAACCCGGTAAAGTCGTCAATTTGTTGCCAAATGAAGGACCAGTCAACATGAAGGACCAGTCAGAGGAAGAGCTGGCTAAAGGAGTATCTGTTCGGCGCTCGAGCCGGTTATATTCAAATAACGTATAACTCTGCGAGGTGAAGTTATGGATATAGGCGTTTTTTCAATTTTGCCGGATATGACTGCCGACCCTGCGGTTGTAGCAAAGCACGCGGAAGACGTCGGCATCGAATCCTACTGGGTGCCGGATCACACAATCCTTCCGGTGAAATCTTCCGATGAATATCCCGGCGCCGCCCCCGGCGCACCGCCACCGGATTATCTGTGGCAGATGCCAGACCCTCTGCTGTCCCTGATGCGTGCCGCTGCGGTGACCCGAAAAATCAAATTGGGCACAGGCATCATGCTAGTGCCCGAGCGCAACCCGCTGCTTGCCGCAAATATGATAGCGACCCTGGACGCCGCATCCGGAGGTCGCTTTCTGATGGGTATTGGCGCGGGCTGGAATCGGGAGGAAACCGAAATTCTTGGCGGTAACTTTGACCGACGCTGGGGACAGACGAAGGATTATATTCTGGCCATGAAGGAGTTGTGGACCAAGGAAGAGTCCGAGTACCACGGTGAGTTTATTGATTTTCCGCCCGTATGGTGTTTTCCCAAACCGCATCATAAACCGCACCCGCCAGTGCTACTCGGTGGTTTTACCGCTACGCTGGTCTACAAACGCATTGCCGAATGGGGTGATGGCTGGTTACCCATCGTACAGAGCGTCGAACAGTTTTCCGAGGGCGTGGAAAAGCTCAAGCGCGCCGCCGAGGCTGCCAATCGCGACTACAGTGAACTGACCAGAACCGTATTTAGCATTAACGGCCAATGGCGCAAGCCCGAGGAGCTGCGCGCACTGGAACGGGCCGGCGCCGACCGGGTCGTGTTATGGCTGCCGGAAGGACACATGGATGTGATTCTTGACGATATGGACAATATCGCCAGAACGCTTCTGTAACTTGGTGGGAGCGGGGCAGGGACAGTTACTGATTTATATTAGACAGCCAGGGGTGGTCGCAGTGGCGCAGGATGCTCAAAAGGCATGCTCTCAACTTTTTGTTGATATACGCTGGTTGCGGAACGAGGCGCTGACAGTGTTCGAGAAATTGGTTCTGCCCGGCTGGGGAAAATCCAGCCACGGATACCCCGAGAGACTATACGGATATATGGCCTGAATCTTTTTATATGTTGATTTGCTGTCATCTTGCTGGCGCGGGAGTGACGACAATCAATCAGCCCGAATCGCCGCCCGTTACTCGACCCAAAAGCCGGCCAGCGCATTCTGTGGCTTCTACACTGGAACGAGGTACAGGTGCCGCGCAATCACCACGATGTCTTTCAAGACACGACGGGCATGTATATTCTAAATGTTGGATGTACTCACCTGATTGACGATCTCGAACGTACGACCCAATCGTTTCTCGAGCAGCTCATTGCATTAACGAATCTTCAGCAAACGGCCGCAAGATTTGAAGATGAACTTTCTAAGTATAAACTTCGCGCCATATAACGAGAATAGTAAAGGGCTACCTGACTTGGAGTTGACATGGAGTTAGAGAGGTACGCGTCAGAAGCGGCGTGCTCCTCAACATCAGGTTAACAGATTATATTTGTATATCTGGCGTCATTGTAAAAAGTACGGCTGATCCGAATCACGGGTTTAACTTTCCACCGCAAAAACTTCGTCTAACAAACGCTGTGTTTGTATTAGCATATCCCGATCATTTTCTCCGAGTGGGCGCAGGATAAATTTTGAAATTCCCTGGTCGGCATACTGATGGATACGCTCGATAATCTGCGTCGCGCCCACTGCCAGAGTGTGTGATAAATCCTGGCCGGGCGCGAGCTTGCTAAAGCGCGTCAGTTCGCGTTGGCAGATGGCGTCATCTTTGGAGCCGAAACGGAAAAAGAAACCGGTGCCGTAGTGTTCGTCGTCGATGGTGCGATTAAATTCCTTCAGAGCTTCAACAATGGCACGTTTAACGATGCCGGCGCGTTCGGGTGTTTCCAGCCCCGCCTGCCAGCCCGTACCGACACGGGCGGTGCGTTTGATTGCGGCGTCGCTGCTGCCGCCGATCCACATAGGCAGCGGTTGTTGTATGGGCAATGGCGCGATAACGGCATTCGTATAGCGAAAATACTCGCCGTGCAGGGTCACTGGATCTCCGCGCCACAGCCCAGCGATAATATCCAGGGCTTCGTCGGTGCGTTTGCCGCGCCCCTTGGTGTCGATGCCGGTGGCCCGCCACTCGGGTGCGCTCTCCGTGCCTATGCCAAATGCCGGTAACAGGCGTCCATCGCTCAGATAATCAATGGTGGCGCACTGTTTGGCGAGAACGAGAGGATCGCGCAACGCAGCTGAGGCGACGTTCATGCCAAATTTAATGCGTTTGGTGGCACCGGCGATCGCAGCCAAGGTGCTTATGCATTCCAGGAAGGGTTCGTCGGATATCAGACGATCGGTCTGCCACAGGGAATCTACGCCGCCCTGTTCACACAGGGCCACCCACTGCCAAAAGCTATCGACGCGCTCAAACGGAAAGCGCGCCATACCGAGCCCAATACCAATCGCCATTCTGTTCCCCGTTGCAGATACAACGTAATATGGCTGTTGTCGTCGCACGTAAACGTTGTATCGCTCTGGAAGTTTACCTGTGATAGACGTCGACAGGGGAGTGTATTTTAATTTGCGCGGGAGCCTGCGGAGCCAGATTCTTTGCTTAATTTTCTTGGCTATCCTCTCAGTAATGACAAGTTGCTAATTTCACTGACAACCATAAGGAGCCAATTCAATGTCCAGTCGAGCCAGTAAACGAGCGGTGTTGGTCGAGCCGCATCAGCCCGTGGAAATTTGGGAGCACGATGTACCGTCCCCCCAGGCAGGGGAAGTGGTGGTGCGGGTGCAGATGAGCGGTGTGTGTGGCACCGACGTACATTTCTGGCGTGGCGAGGTCGAACTACCCGGGGCGATGGTGCTGGGGCACGAAGGCATTGGCGCTATCGAGGAGCTGGGGGAGGGGATTGCTACCGATTATGCCGGCACCCCGTTAGCCGTGGGCGACCGGGTGTACTGGGTGCCGTTGCACCCCTGTAATCACTGCCATGCATGCACGGTGACCAAGGATTTTTCTCTGTGCGATAGTGCCATGGGCGATTTGTTTCG
>JBFJKD010000018.1:0-15376 GCA_041635095.1 Porticoccaceae bacterium | reverse complement strand
GTTCCTTTTCCGCGGGGTGATTGCCCAGGGCGTCGTAGTCATCGACCTGTACGCCTGAGATTAACACGGGCTGTAAAAAATACAGATGTCCTGCTATTTCGACTGGAAATGAGCTCGGCGGAAAAGAGAGCAAATTATCCTGCAGGGGAAAGTGTCTGGACGCGGTCACAATATCGTACTCACTATCCAGGAAGGCGACGCCCTTGATGGTGGGGATTTGTGCAGTGGATGTCGCCAGGGAGGAAAGCAGTACTTTATTACCCGAGTACAACGCGAAATCTGCGGTACTGGCCAGGTAAGTAGCGGTGCTGTTGCCGGTGCCGTAGAGCAAACTGCGAATACTGGAGTGCCGATCCCATACGGAGTTAGCGGTGAGCAGCACCGTCATCAGGAGCGGCGGCACGGCAGTCGCAAGCAGCAAGCGCCCGTGCAGGGTTTGCGTAAAAAATCGTGCAATCGAACGGCTCACGGTTGGCGGGCTAGCGCAGCGGCGTACATCCTGTACAGGGTGGCCTGGTCGGGCAAAGGAATGCCCAGGGCGCGGGCGACGACTTTATTTGTGTGCAGTGTGTAGTACCTCGGATAGTGTGTTTGCCAGACGTCGGTATGGTCGCCGGTGACTAATCGAAGCACCAGCTCACCTCCCTGCTGACCGATATTTTGCGGCGTTGAAAACACTGACGCCAGTGCTCCCGCCTCGCTGTAGGATCTGGAAAAACCAATGACCGGAATTTGTTGGCGAAAGCCGAGATACAGCACCCACTTGGCGGTCGCTCGGTTGAAGACGCCGTGATCGGGAATGGCGATAAATATATCCGCAGATTCGACAATTGGTGTCAGTATGGAGAGTGGATCATCACCCTCATCTAATTCAGCGTAACGCAAACTGAGATGCCGACGCAGGGCTTCTCTTTTAAGTTCACCCAGCTGCTCGCGGGATGCCTTGCCTAGTACCGTGGCGACGTTTTTTGCCGACGGTGCCAGTAGTTCACCCAGGGCGAGGCTGCGGCTAACGGGTTGGTCGATAACAACCGCTCCTACGGGCGCGGCGTGTTTACGGTCAGTTAACAGTTGATCCCAGGCGGATTTGGGTACAAACAGGCTGAGCAACGGGGTATCCGTGTAATGGGTAAGCGCATATTCGGTGGCGGGCGTACCAATGGCGATCATATAGGCGCCGTTGGCCGGAGGGGACTGTGGGACCTGATCAAGTAAATGGGTGGTAACGACAATATCTGGCTGTTCACGGGACAGAACGTCTCGCAGGGCCTGCTCAACCCCTGCGTAGTAGGCGGCATCGTTTGACAGTAAAACGTGGACCGAGATTGCGCGAGCCGAAGCCAGAGGGGCAACCAGTATGGCTGCAGAAAACAATAGTCCCGCGAGCGTTACCACCGCTATCGGTGTAATCCAGGCTGCGCGCCCGCTATTTCTGAAATAATCCTTCACAATTACATCCCTGTCCTCTGGCGCCCTGAGTGCGGTGTCAGGCTCCGCCGATTTGCCTTTCCGCGTCACGTCAATCGCCAACTACATAGAGGCGGTAGTTACGGAATCAATAGTTCGAATTTTATGTAACCCCGGGTCTCAAATATATTTTCGTGGTTATATTCCGCATAATCCCCACCCAGGTTCTGCACGATAAACTGCACGTTACCGTTCGTCCGTCCCACCGCGAAAGTGTAGCTGGCCTGGGCGTCTACTCGAGTAAATTCTTCAATGCCGTTGCCATTGTGCCACTTGACGTCGCTTTGATAGTACGTGAACAGGCCCGCATCCCAGGCCTCGTTAAAGCGGTGGGTGAGTGCAAGACCTCCGGAATGACGTGCCTGGCGATTGTCGATATTATCGATTTCCAATACCGGAAGGTAGCGGTCGACCACGCGACTATCCAGATCCTGGTTTGCGTAATGCAGTCTTATCAGGGAACGCGCGCCTGGGCGATACTGAAGCTGGAGCTCGGCTCCGGATGTCGTCCAGTCGCCCACGTTATCCCGTTCAAGAATCGTGTCCGTCAACGGTGGCGAGGTCAGCGGCGGTTCCGGTGCCCAGGGCGCTCGGACATCGAGCATGCCATCGCGAATTTCCTCGCGATAAAAACGCACGTCAACGCTCAACCGGTCCGCCAGGAAATTGCCGGAATAGCCCAGTTCATAACTGGTCAGACGTTCTTCTTTAAGATCGCTGGCCACCTGACGGGAGGGGTCGATAATCTTGCCAGCAATTTGGAACACCTGGTATTCCTGAGCTTCGAGAATAGACGGCGCGCGCCGCCCCGTGCCGAAACTTGCCCGTAGAGTCTGATCGCTGTTGAGCTGATAGTTGGCAGCCAGACGCGGCGACACCAGCGTGTCGATGAAGGTTTTTTCCACCATAACGCCCACATTAAATGACAGTGGTTCCACGGGTTGCCATTCCACGTGCCCAAATGCGCGGAAGGCCTGTTCCCAGATTCTATCGCTGCGGTTCAACAGCGCCACACTTTCTGCATATTCCGAGCGACCACCCAGCCCCCACACGCCGCGCAGGGTTTTGGTCAGATTAACCTGGTGCTGTAACTCCAGATCGTAGCGCTCGGATGCAAGATCCAGAGCGGAAAAAAGCTGGTGGTCGGGGACCCCCAGGACAAATTCAAAAATTTGCGGACTTACACCAAAAAAATCTGACCCCAGGCCTAATTCGCCTCTACCGCTGCCTTTGAGGGTGTTGTGGTAACCGTGGATCTGCAGCTGGTCGCCATCATTCAGTAGACGCACCCATTTTAGCGACTGATAGTGTGCTTCAAACCGGGTGGGCATAAATTCATCGGGGTGATCGGCATCGCCAAAGCCCATGCGGTCGTGGGCGTAACCCAGGCTAATATCCAATGTATCGCTGAGGGAGGGGGTGTAACTGCCGAGAAAATTAAACTGGTAGGTTTCGGCGCCGTCTTCGAGGGGGCCACTATTTTCACCGGGCGCATAAAATCCGGGAAAACCGTCGTTGTGCAGGTACCCGAGGCTTAACCGGTAATGCAACTTGCCGAAGCGGTCATTGTGGCGCAGGCTTATATTTTGCGTATCGCGGGAACCGACGGTGGTTCGCACAGCCGTCCCGGAGTCCTGCACTGGTTGCCGGGTAATAATGTTAACCGCGCCGAGAAACGCATTGGAGCCATGGGTTGGCGCGCTTGAGCCGCGCACGATTTCAATGTGATCGATGTCCTCAATATTGAGTCCCAGGGAGCCCCAGCTCACGGTGGACAACAAGGGTTCGTACACAGAGCGCCCATCGATCATCACTTCCAGATGGCTGGGGAACTCCTTGCCGATGCCATGCGCGGACACGCCAAAGCGGTTGCCGTTTACCATATAGGACTGAAACCCGGGCACCAGCCGGAAAACATCCACCAAATTTTGTGCGCCGATGTTGCGAATCAGGTCGCGGTCAATAATGGTAACGCTAGCTGGAGTTTTGGCTACCGTTTGCTCGAGGCGAGTGGCAACACTCACTGACGGGATATTGCCAAAGAGATCTTCCTCGTGGAGAAACTCCTTTGGCGGGGTAGGCCCGGCCGCGTAAACCTCGCTGATCAAAAGCCCCAGCAGTAACCCTGCCGCAAGCTGTTGCTGCACTCCCATGCCAATTCCCCTTAGGCGCTTGTCGGTATTATTCAGTCTATTGTAATTGGCGAACCCTAGATTGCCAGCGGATTCGCGGTTGCTATTTTTTTAGCCTGCCTCTCGATCCCGCCCGCCGGTTGCCTCGGGGGGCACGCTAGTGTTGGCAAATGTTTCCCGAAACCAACAACTGGCGGGGTCGTTATCTGCACTTTTGTGCCAGTACAGGTTGAGCGATAACGGTTCCACATCAAATGGCAGCGGTCGTATCGCCAGACCGGACTGTGCGGCCAGACCGCGGGGCATGCTTAATGCCAGATCGGTGCGCGCTACAATCAGTGTGGCCACCATATAATGTTGAGCGCGCAGCGCCAGTTGCCGCTTTTTACCCAGCGCCTGCAGCGCGAGGTCAACGTGTCCCAGACCTCTGCGACGACTGGAAATGTGGATATGCTGCAATGCCAGATAGTCGGTTAACGACAGGGGGGATGCGCACGCGGGGTGCGCCGGGCGCAGTACGCAGACATATTCGTCTTTGAGTAATGGGGAGCTGCACAGCTGAGGGTCGGACAACAGGGGCGGCTCGACCGCGAAATCGGCGCCGCCGTTAGCCAGCTCAAGGGGTACATTCTCCCGCGCAAGGGGAAAGCTTTGCACGCTCACCTGCGGCGCCTGTACTTCAAGACGTTGCAGCAGTGCCGGTAAATACAGCGCCTCGGCCATATCCCCCATACTCACTCGGAATACCTTCTCGGAAGAGCTGGCCGCAAAGCGATCGTGTTCGAGCAAACTATTGTCCAGCATTTGCAGGGCTTCGCGCACTCGACCGATGACGTTTTCCGCCATGGGTGTTGGCAGCATGCCCTGTGGTGAGCGCACGAACAGGGGGTCGCTGAAAGTGGTGCGCAGGCGTCGTAGAGCATTGCTGACAGCGGGCTGAGTGACGTGCAAAACCTCAGCGGCGCGGGTTAGATTGCGCTCCGAGTAAATGGCATCAAACACCACAAATAAATTGAGATCTACATCGTTCAAGCGCATGTTTAAGGGTTACCGGTTAATAATTTGCGTCGGTGAAAAATGTCTACGTGCGCCGACTCGATCATCTGCCCATCATTTTTGTTAATATAACAACATTCATAAAATAAATTATATAAATGTTGGGCATTGTTCTATGCTGCGCCTCCAGCGCACAGCCCAGTGTGGCCCTACGCCGTGGAAACCTCCTCTGAATCGAGTGAACGGATGACCGAAATCTACTTTGTGCGTCACGGACAGGCATCGCTGGGTGCGGTGGATTATGATCAGTTGTCACCGTTGGGCTGGCAGCAGGCGGGTTGGCTCGGCGACTATTTCGGCGAACGTGGCTTGCACTTCGATCAGGCCATCAGCGGCGACCTGCGCCGCCACCGAGAGACTCTGGCGGGTATTGGCGAGGCTATGGGCGCTGCATGGCAGCCGCGCATAGACACCGGGTTCAACGAATTCAGATTTAGACCGTTGATGAAAATTCATGCGCAGTTTAGCGGTGGCGACGGCAAAATCTCTGTGCACCCGCAAATGTTTTTTCAACAATTGCGCGCCACACTGGAGGCCTGGATGAATGGTAGCCTGGATGCGGCGGTAGCGGCTGCGGGTACAGTCAACGAAACCTGGCAGCAGTTTGAGCAGCGCGTGAGTACCGCACTCGGTGCCATTCAACAGTCTAGCCAGGGGCAGCGCATACTGGTGGTCTCGTCCGGCGGCCCCACCGGACTGGCGCTGAAGCGGGTGCTCGGGCTAACCGATCAAACCGCGGTGGAATTGATGCTACAGGTCAGAAACACCTCGGTCACGCGCTTTTACTGCGATCGGAAGCGCATAACGCTGGCGGCATTCAATCAGCTTTCCCATCTCGATACACCTGATCGGCACCACGCGTCGACGCTCGTTTAACGACCCTTCGGCGTTGCGACCCGGTTAAACCAAATACGTCTACAGAACCGACAGACTTAGCAAAAAAGGTAGAGCCTTATGAACAGCAAGTTATCCGACAAAGCCGTGGCGTTGCGCGACTTACTGCAAAAATTTATGGATGAAGAAATCTATCCAGTGGAAAAAGAATACGCCCATTATCTGCATACCACCGACAATCCGTGGGCGACGCCGCCCCTGATGCAGACTCTAAAAGCGAAGGCGCGGGCACTGGGCTTGTGGAATTTATTCCTGCCTGTTCACGATTGCGAGGACGGCTTGAGCAATGTCGACTATGCTCCCCTCGCCGAAATTATGGGTCGTGTGTTGTGGGCGCCGCAGGTATTCAATTGCAACGCGCCGGATACCGGCAATATGGAAGTGTTTATCAAGTACGGTACCGCAGCGCAAAAGGAACAATGGTTGAAACCCCTTCTGGAAGGAGAGATTCGTTCGTCTTTCGCGATGACCGAGCCGGACGTGGCAAGTTCGGATGCGACCAATGTGCAGTGTTCGATCGTCCGCGATGGCAATGATTACGTGATCAATGGGCGCAAATGGTTTATCACGGGGATTATGCACGAAGCCTGTAAAATCGTTATCGTCATGGGCAAAACAGACCCGGATAATCCCAATCGCCACGCGCAACAATCGCAAATTCTGGTACCCAAGGACACGCCGGGATTAAACATTATTCGCCCGCTTACCACGCTCGGTTATCTCGGCGCGCCGTTAGGCGAAGCCGAAATAGTCTTCGACAACGTGCGTGTGCCCGCGGAAAATTTATTGCTGGGTGAAGGCCGCGGTTTTGAAATTGCTCAGGGGCGACTCGGCCCGGGACGCATTCATCACTGCATGCGTTTGATCGGCTGTGCGCAACGCGCTCTGGAGCTGATGTGTCAGCGAGTGGAAACCCGTAGTACCTTCGGGCGTAAGCTCAGCGAACACCAGTCGGTGCGGGAAGATATCGCACAGTCCTTTTGCGACATCGAACAGGCACGCCTGTTGACTTTGATGGCGGCAGAGAAGATCGATCGAGAGGGTGTTAAAGAAGCGCGTGATTTAATCGCGGCCATAAAGGTCGTTACGCCGTCCATGGCGGCGCGGGTGATTGATCGCGCCATACAGGTACACGGCGCGGGTGGTCTCACGGAAGACTATTTTCTTGCGGAAGCCTATAACTACGCACGCCAGATACGTTTCGCCGACGGCCCTGATCAGGTACATATGATGTCCCTGGGCAAATCCCTGGTGCGTCGCTATGCTTAACCGCGTACCCTTGGCGTTAGCTTGGTAGGCGCGCGTAAACGCACACAACGGTTTGGTTATCACTGGACAACGGAGTTGATTGCACAATGAAAGCACTGGTTTGCGAAGCCTATGGCGAAATAGAAGATCTGGTCTATCGGGACATGCCAGACCCTGTACCTGGCCCCGGCCAGGTGCTGGTCAAGGTGCGTGCGATTGGTGTTAATTTCCCCGACGGATTACTGGTACAGGGCAAATACCAGTCGCGACCGGAACCGCCCTTTAGCCCAGGTGGGGAATTTAGCGGGGATGTACTTGAGTTGGGCCAGGGGGTGACTACCGTCAAACCTGGGCAGGCGGTGCTCGGCTGGTTTCCAGGTTTCGGCGCTTACGCTGAAAAAGTGGTTGTCGATGCCAGCATTTTATTCCCCATCCCGGAAGGATTGGGCTACGACCAGGCGGCCGCGCTGATTTGTGCAACTGGCACTGCGCACCACGCGCTGCGCCAGCGCGCGGCACTGCAGCCGGGGGAAACGCTGGTGGTACTGGGTGCGGCCGGCGGTACAGGCATTGCCGCTGTACAAATTGGTAAGGCGCTTGGCGCGCGGGTAATAGCGGTGTGTTCCAGCGCGGAAAAGTTGGCTTTTGCCAAATCCCAGGGAGCGGACGACGGGATTAATTATACGGAGGAGGATTTAAACAAACGTATCAAAGCGCTCACCGATGGCAAGGGCGCGGATGTGGTCTACGACGCCGTGGGCGGCGATGCGTTTGATGCCTGCTCCCGGGCAATGGCCTGGAACGGGCGCTTACTGGTGATTGGGTTTGCTTCCGGGCGCATCCCGACGCTGCCGGTTAATCTGACCCTGGTAAAAGGCTACTCGCTGGTTGGCGTGTTCTGGGGAACCTTTACCCAGAAGCAGCCCGATGATCATGCAGCCAATATGCAGGAACTGTTCAAATGGATTCAGGAAGGGAAAGTGGTACCGATTATTGATACCGTTTATCCACTGGCGGAAGGGGTTCAGGCAATTTTGAAAATTACCGGACGGGATGTGAAGGGCAAACTGGTCTTGCGGCCCCAGGGCCCGACCGGTCATTTGGGGGATTAACGTGACCAACAATTCACTTAGCACATCCTTTGACGTCAGCGGAAAAGTCGCGCTCGTAACCGGTGCTTCGAGTGGTTTCGGCATGCATTTTGCGCGCGTACTGGCAGGCGCCGGTGCTAAGGTAGTGGTTGCGGCGCGGCGTCAGGAGCGCCTTCAGACATTAGTGGAGGAGTTGCACGCCGACAACCGGGAGGCGTGTGCAGTAAACCTTGATGTTACCGACAGCGCCAGTGTTGCGCAGGCGTTCGACGCAGCACAACAGGCATTTGGCACGGTCGACCTGTTGATCAACAACGCGGGGGTGGCGGTTCCCAAAACGGTACACAAAACCCGCGAAGTGGACTGGGATTTTGTGATGGACACCAATCTTAAAGGCGCCTGGATGGTTGCCTCTGAAGCAGCGCGGCGTTTACTCGCGGCTGGTCGCGGCGGTTCCATCATCAACATCGCTTCCATCCTCGGTCTTTCCACCAGCTTGGGTCACGGGGTTTACGCGGCCTCCAAGGCCGGCGTTATTCAGCTTACCAAACACCTGGCCCTTGAGCTGGCCGGAAAAAATATTCGCGTCAATGCAATTTGCCCGGGGTACTTTAAAACCGAGATGAATGACGAATATTTCGAGAGTGAGGTTGGCAAACACTATATTCAGGCAACGCCAGCGGGGCGGCTGGGAGAGTTGCACGAAATCAACGGACCGCTGCTGCTGTTGGCCAGTGATGCCGGTTCATTTATTAACGGTGCCACGCTGGCGGTCGATGGTGGGCATCTGGTTAAATCAATTTAGGGTTTGAGATCTGACAAGATTGATTGTCGTCCTGGACTCCAACCGTGCGTGACAACGGACACATCGAGGAAAAAACGGCGTGAAAACTCATTACGATTATAGTGACAAAGTGGTGCTTATCACCGGCGCTGGTTCGGGTTTCGGCCAATTGGCCGCACAGTGTTTTGCCGAATCTGGCGCGCAGTTGGCGATTTGCGATGTGAATGAAACCGCGGTGGAGACTGTTGCCGAGGCCTTGCGTGGCAAGGGTATGGATGTTTTATCCATGGCTTGCGATGTCAGCCAGGGGGCGCAGGTGGAAGCGTTTGTGGGTGCCTGCGTGGAGAAGTACGGGCGTCTCGACGTGGCGGTTAATAATGCCGGTGTCGCACAGCAAAAACTGCGCATTCACGATTGCGACGAGGCGATGTGGGATCACACCAACAATATAAACTTGAAAGGTGTGTTTTTATGCATGAAGTTTGAACTGACCCAGATGTTGAAACAGGCAGGTGGTAGTATCCTCAACGTGAGTTCTGCTGCGGGCGTCATGGGCGCTCCGTTTCTGGGGATCTACAGCGCCGGGAAACACGGTGTGATCGGTCTGACAAAATCCGCTGCGCTGGAATATGGGCGCAAGAATATTCGCGTGAATGCCATCTGTCCGGCCTTTTCTAAAACACCCTTGCTGGAAAAAGGTTTGAATGTAGCGGGCGGCAAGAAGCTGGAAAATTTGCTACAGGGTAATCCCATGCAGCGCCTGGGTGAGACGGAAGAAATCGTACAGGCCATGCTGTGGGCGTGCTGTGACGACAATGGTTTTATGAATGGCGTGGCGATTTCTCTGGACGGAGGCCTGGCAGCCGGTTAATGGGCGCATAATCAGCGGTGATAAAGCTATGTCTCTGGAAGATACAAGACGCGAATACCAATACGGTCGTTTAACGCGCGCGAGTTTACGCCCCTCGCCGTTCGATCAGTTCCGGTTGTGGTTGCAGCAGGCCACGGACGCGGCTATTCAGGATCCTACCGCAATGGTGCTGGCGACTGTTGCGGATTCCGGTCTGCCCTCGCAACGCACGGTGTTATTGAAACACGTTGATCATAATGGATTTGTGTTTTACACCAATATGGAAAGTCGCAAGGCGTTGGAGATTGTTGCCAATACTCGCGTCAGCCTGCTTTTCCCGTGGTTTCAACTGGATCGTCAGGTGATGATCGGTGGCATTGCCAGACCGCTCGCCCGCGCCGAAATAGAGGAATATTTTGTGACCCGCCCCCGGGAAAGTCAGTTAGCGGCGTGGGCGTCGCAGCAAAGTCGTACCCTCGAATCCCGCGCTGTGCTGGAAAAGCAGTACGCAGAGATCCAAAAAAAATTCGCGGGGCTTGATGTTTCCGCCCCGGATTTTTGGGGCGGTTACCGGGTAACCCCTCGCGAATTCGAGTTCTGGCAGGGCGGCGAAAATCGTTTGCACGACCGTTTTCGCTATTTGCTGGATGAGTCCGGCCCTGACTGGACGGTGACCCGGTTAGCCCCTTAACCACCGCCCAGCAAAAAACGGATTCAATTTATAACGCCGATATCGCACGACCGCGAGGTGTTGATATGAACAAACCCGTCTGTCTCGTAGCCGGGGTTGGCCCCGGAAATGGCCTTGCCATCAGCCAGCGGTTTGCCGCGGCTGGTTATCGCGTGGCAATGTTGGCGCGCAATCAAACTGCGTTGACCGAGTTGGTAGCGGCCGTACCTGACGCGCATGGATTTGTCTGTGATTTGACCGATGCCAAAGCGGTAGAAGATGTGGTTGCAAAGATCAGGGAACGACTCGGCGTAGCCGAGACAGTGGTGTACAACGCGGGTTCCGGTATGCGTGGCCGTGCGCTTGATATTGCGCTGGAAGATTTTACGCTGGCCTGGCAAGTGAATGCGCTAGGTCTACTCGCGCTGGCGCAGGTCGTGGTACCGGATATGGTAGCGGCGGGCAAAGGCAATTTGTTAGTGACAGGTGCGACGGCTTCCCTGCGCGGTGGGGAAAATTTCGCGGCTTTTGCTTCCGCCAAGGCAGCGCAACGCAGCCTCGCTCAGTCCCTGGCCCGCGCTTACGGCCCACAGGGAGTCCATGTGGCGCTGGTGATTATAGACGGCGTCATCGATATTCCCCGCACTCGCGCACTACTCGGTGACAAGCCCGACAATTTTTTCCTGCAACCGACGGCAATTGCTGAATCTGTTTATCAACTTTCGCTACAGCATCCGTCGGCGTGGACGTTCGAACTGGATCTTAGACCCAGTGGAGAACGCTGGTGAGCCAGTGCAGGAATCCACGCCGGGTGCCTGAACGTTGAAATTAACCCGTATACACCTTATTCGCCACGGTGAGACCGACTGGAATGCCGAAGGACGGGTGCAGGGGCAGAGCGAGTCCGTACTAACCGCTCAGGGCGTGGCGCAGGCACAAACGTTGGCAGCGGCGTTGCAGCCATTAAACTTTGCGCGAATATTTTGCAGTAGCAGTCAGCGCGCGCGACAAACGGCGGCGATCGTTTTTGCACATTGCGTGGCTGAAATTGAACACCGCGACGTATTGCGCGAAATTTATCTCGGCCCCTGGGAGGGGTTGCTGTATAAGCAGGTGGCAGCACTTTATCCCTGCGAACACATTGCATTTCGCGAAACACCCCATTTATTCAGCGTTTCCGGTGCCGAAACCTTTGCGCAACTGCAGGAGCGTAGCCGCGCGGCATTGAGGGAAATCAGTACTGACCACATCGGTCAGGAGGTGGCGATAGTCAGCCACGGCGCCTGGATCAGAAGCGTGCTAGCGGACCTCGATGGCAAGTCGTTGCAGCAATTGTGGGAACCACCCGCAGTATCCAACTGCGCGCATATTATTGTGGATATAGATCGCTCGTTTAAAATTCGTCTGGTTAAACAGGTCACAGATTCGCACTGGACGTAACCGCGTAACATTCGCTCTCGAATCGTCTGGGAAAAATCAGCGTCGCCAGAACATCGGCGTAAACAAGACCAGCAGCGTAAAAATCTCCAGTCGTCCGAGCAGCATGCCCGCGCACAATACCCACTTTGAAAAACTGTTGAGCTGTCCGTAATGATGCGCGACATCACCTAAACCGGGGCCGAGATTATTCAGTGAGGCGGCCGTTGCCGACCAAGCCGTGACGTAATCCAGTCCCGAGGCCAGCAGCAGTAACACAATAGCGTAGAACACCGCCAGATAAACACCGAAAAAGGCCCAGATCGCATCCGCTACCCGATCCGGAATAATCCGTTGGTTGACCTTCATGGGAAAAACCGCGCTGGGATGAATCAGGCGATAGATTTCCCCCAAACCCTGTTTTGCCATGATCATCATGCGCCCTACCTTGATCCCGCCCCCAGTGGAGCCGGCACAGGCGCCGAAAAATGACAAAAAGATCAGAAAGAAAGGTAAAAAACTCGGCCATTGGCTGAAATTATCGGTGGCAAATCCGGTGGTCGTCATGATGGACACTAGTTGAAACAGGCCGTGTACCAGGCTTTCCTGCAGGGCATAGGTGTGGGTGAAAAAAAGATAGGCACAGACAATTACCGCCCCGCCCCCTAACATACATAAATACATTTTGGCTTCTGCATCGCGCAAATAGTGGCGCAGGCTTTTGCGATTCCAGGCGAAAAAAAGCAGGGCAAAATTCAAGCCGGAGATAATCATAAAAAATATTGAGACAAAAATAATGCGTGGGTTGTCAAAGTAACCAATGCTCGCATCGTGCGTGGAAAACCCACCGGTAGCGACAGTGGAGAAACTGTGAGCAAGCGCATCAAACAAATTCATGCCAGCCAGCCAATAGGCTGTCATGCAGGCGATGGTGAGGGTAACGTAAATAATAAATAGCGCTTTTGCGGTTTCGGTAATACGCGGCGTCAGTTTACTGTCTTTAACTGGCCCGGGGGTTTCAGAGCGGTACAGCTGCATACCACCGATACCGAGCATGGGCATAATTGCCACCGCGATAACCACGATGCCGATGCCTCCCAGCCATTGCAGTTGCTGACGATAATACAGAATAGATTTGGGCAGCTCATCGAGTCCGGTAATGACCGTAGCACCAGTGGTTGTCAATCCGGAGATGGATTCAAAAACCGCATCGGTAAAAGACAGGTTGAGGGGGTCAACGAGACTCAGTGGCACAGCGCCGATCAGGCTCAGCACCACCCAGAACAGCACGGTGATGACAAAGCCGTCGCGGGTGCGCAGTTCGATTTGAGTGCGGCTATAAGGGAGCCATGTCATAACGCCGATTGAAAAGGTAATTGCAAAAGCGAGGAAAAAGGTGTGCTGGGTTTGCTCGCCATACAGCGATGCCACCACAATCGGCGGCAGCAGTGAGATGCTGAATAACATCAGCAACAGGCCGAGAATGCGGGCAATAATTGGTACGTGCATCAGAAGAAAGTAAATCCCACCTGGAACAATTTTTCGATATCGCGGGTGTGGCGTTTGTCCACCACAAATACGATCACGTGGTCGTTGTTTTGGATCACCACATCGTGGTGGGCCATAATAACTTCGCCGTTGCGCACCACCGCACCGATAGTGGTGCCGGGTGGTACCTTGACGTCCTCGATGCTGCGTCCCACCACTCTGGAGCTTTTGCGATCGCCGTGGGCGATGATCTCCAGTGCTTCCGCGGCACCGCGGCGCAGGGAGTGCACATTGGCGGTGTCGCCACGGCGCACATGGGTCAGCAGCGAACTGGTGGTTGCCTGTTGCGGTGAAATCGCAATATCAATTTCCCCGCCCTGCATCAAATCGGCGTACACCGGGTTACTGATCAGCGTCATCACCTTGCGGGCGCCAAGTCTTTTCGCGAGCATTGACGACATGATGTTGACTCGATCGTCATTGGTCACCGCGAGAAATACGTCGGTATCTTCGATATTTTCTTCGACCAGCAGATCGCGATCGCCAGCCATGCCCGTAAGCACGATCGCTTTATGCAGGCGCTCCGACAAAAAATTACTGCGCTCGGCAGAGAATTCGATAATTTTAACGTTGTAGTCATTTTCCAGGGCTTTGGCCAGGCGAAAACCAATATTGCCGCCGCCCGCAATAATCAAACGGCGGTAAGGTTTTTCCAGGCGCCGCAGCTCGCCCATCACTCTACGTATATTTTCTCGCGCGGCGATAAAAAATACCTCGTCGCCCGCTTCGATAACCGTGTCCCCCTCGGGGACAATGGGTCGGTCGCGTCGAAATATCGCGGCCACCCGAGCGTCTGTATTGGGCATATGTTCGCGCAGTGAACTGAGGTGGTTTCCCACTAACGGCCCGCCGTGGTAGGCGCGCACCGCGACCAGCTGGACCACGCCGTCCGCAAAATCGAGCACCTGCAGCGCGCCGGGCTGTTCGATCAATTTATAGATGTAATCGGTTACCACCTGCTCCGGAGTAATGAGGACATCCACCGGCATATTGTTATCGCCAAACAGTTTTTCCCGCATCCCGTGGTGTACGTAATCATTGGCGCGCACACGCGCAATTTTGGTGGGTGTGCGAAACAGAGAGTGAGCCACCTGACAGGCCACCATATTTACTTCATCGCTACGGGTCACTGCCACCAGCATATCGGCATCTTCAATCCCCGCCGAGATAAGCACGTCGGGATGGCAGCCCATACCCACAACCGTGCGTATGTCGAGCCGATCCTGCAGTTCTCTAAGGCGCGCCCCGTCGAGATCAATGAGCGTGATGTCATTGGCTTCGCTGGCCAGATTTTCCGCCAGGGTGCCGCCCACCTGACCGGCACCGATAATGATAATTTTCATTTGCCTGCCCTTCAGTAGGAGGGTTTAACGCCAACCTGTCGGTCAGCGCTTAGCGTTCACACGACGCTCACCTGACCCAAACTGCGGAACAGCCTGAGCAGTGCGGGGTAGTACTATCTCACCAGCGCCAGTTGCCACCGGCAATTGCCGACATTCGGGCGGCGTCCAGCTTACCAATATCTGCGCGCGTGCGCAGTAGTTTGCTCGGCTTTGCGTTGCCCGCTGTTCCCCGGCTGCGAGACGCCATGCGTGTCAAAATTTATTAGTTTCCAGGACGTCACTAGCGTCGCCAGAACATCGGTGTAACTATTACCAGGAGCGGGAAAATTTCGAGGCGACCGAGCAGCATGGTGACCGTTAGTACCCAGGTGGCGAAGTCGCCAAGATCCTGAAAGTTGGCCGCGACCTTGCCCAGCGCCGGACCCATAGTATTGATACAGGCGGCCACCGCCGTCCAGGCGGTGAGAAAATCCACACCGGAGGCCATAAGAAGTATGACCATTAAATAATAGATGGCGATATACACGCCGAAAAATGCCCAGACGCTTTTGGCAACGGCGTCGGGCACCACCCGTTTGCCGGTTTTAAGGAGTACTACTGCGCTGGGGTGCACCAATCGCCGCATCTCGCGAACACCTTGTTTGGCGAGGATTAACATGCGGCCGATCTTCACGCCGCCGCTAGTCGATCCACCACAGCCGCCAAAGAACGAGGCGACAACCAGAAAAACCGGCAAAAATGTTGGCCAGATACTGAAATCGGTAGTGATATAACCGGTCGACGTCATAATCGAAACAAACGTGAAAACACCGTGCACCAGGCTGCCGCTCAATGCGAACGTGTGTGAATAAAAAAGGTAGGTGACGGTGATAATTGC
>JBFJKD010000017.1:0-15561 GCA_041635095.1 Porticoccaceae bacterium | reverse complement strand
TTTCGACAATGAGCGCACGGTATTACTCGACAACCGCGTGCGCCACGGGCAGCCGGGTTACGAAGCCGTTTCCCTGTTTAAGGCTGTGGCTAGTGATCAGTGGTTGCTGGTTAATCGCGGCTGGCTAGCGGGCGGTCTCGACCGCCGGGTGCTGCCGTCAGTACCGAAGGTGACTGGCGAGCAAACCTTAACCGGACATCTGTACCGCCAAACCACACCGCCTCTGCGCCTGGGTGAAAATGGTTGGCAGCAGCAACAGTGGCCGCAGGTCGTGCAATTTTTGCAGCCCGCAGAAGCGGAGCCTTGGGTGGGAGACAGGTTGTTCCCCTACCTGCTGCGCCTTGATCAGCGCGCCCCGGGAGCGCTACAGACGGGTTGGACGATTGTTAATGTACAGCCAGGCAAGCATATCGGCTACGCGGTACAGTGGTTTGCGATGGCGGTAACCCTGCTGATACTGACTGTGTTTGCCAGCTCTAATTTGGGGGCCGTGTTGCGCGGTCGGTTTGGGAAAACAGGTGATGGGTCGGCCGATGAATGAAGCGAGCACTAAAAAATCTCCGGTACAGGTTTGGGTAATGGTCGCCTCGGTGGCGCTGGTGCTGATAGCGGGGTTTCTGGTCTTTCCCGGTAATGAGCAACAACGCCAGCGGTTGCTGAACATGTTGGGGACCAGCAATCACGGCATACTACTGACGCCCGTCGTACCCTTCGTCGGGCTGGAAGCTAAAACTGCCGGAGGCGCCACCTGGTCCTGGGTGCAGCCGCAGCCTGACTGGCGTCTGGTTGTCGTAGGTGGTGCGCAGTGCGTGAATGGGTGTCGTGAAATGCTTTACGTGACGCGCCAGGTGCACATTCTGCTGGGCAATAAAAGTCAGCGTCTGCAGCGCTTATATTTGAACCTTGATACGGTGCTTGATTCTGCAACTGCACAGTACCTCAGCGAGGAACACCGTTACCTGGAAACGTTGTACGTCGATCGTAAAGAATTTCAGCACCTTCTGGCCAGCACCAATGCCGACTGGCAAGCGGGGGCAGTGCGTGCATTTTTGGTCGATCCCCACGGCGTCGCCATGATGTTTTATACAGCCGAGCACGACGGCGGCGGCATGCTTGAAGATATCAAGCATCTGTTCAAATACTCACCGGAGCCCTGACCAGCCATGAGCCTGTTTAACGACGCAAGCCAGCGCAAAACCGGGTTTCGACTGGCCCTTGCCGCCACTTGCCTGGCTACGGCGGTAGTGATGCTCGGCGCGTTTACGCGACTGGTGGACGCCGGCCTTGGTTGTCCGGACTGGCCCGGCTGCTACGGGCATTTGACCTGGCCGACCGAGGCACACGAAATTACCCGGGCGCAGGAGCTGTTTCCCGATGCGCCGGTAGAGGCCAGCAAAACCTGGCCCGAAATGGTACATCGCTATTTTGCCAGCACCCTCGGTTTGGTGATTGGCATCCTTGCCATTCTCGCGTGGCGCAAACGCGAACAAGACGGCTATCCCTTTCGGCTGCCCATTTTTCTGTTGTTCGTGGTGGTGTGGCAGGGTTTGTTCGGCATGTGGACGGTAACCCTGAAACTTTGGCCGCAAGTGGTAACGCTGCATTTGTTAGGTGGCATGGCGACCCTGTCCCTGCTTTGGCTGCTAACCCTGCGCCTGGATGACACGCGTTGGGTGGTATCCACCAAGTCCTGGCGGCGGTTACAGAATACGAAGCTCTGGTTAGTGGGTGCCGTCATTATCGTCTTTACGCAGATTGCTCTCGGCGGCTGGACCAGCGCAAACTACGCGGCCTTTGCCTGCCCCGACTTTCCAAGTTGCCACGCGCAATGGTGGCCGCCCATGAACGCCTCGCAGGGCTTTAATTTTGCTCAATCTATCGGCCCTAATTATCTGGGTGGACAGCTGGAGAGCGAGGCGCGCGTGGCGATCCATATGGGTCACCGCATTGGCGCTATAATCACTACGCTGTATCTGTTGGTGTTTTGCGGCGCCCTGTTGCGGGTGAACGAACGTCGGGTGCGACGCATGGCGCTGGTAATTGTCGCGGCATTAGGGCTACAGATTACGCTGGGTATCAGCAATATTTTGTGGATGGTGCCGCTGTCGATGGCGGTGCTACACAATATTGGCGCTGCGTTGCTGTTACTCACCCTGGTGACGCTTGGCGCAAAAATATGGGCCGCGCAAGCGCCACGACAGGAGAATTTAGCCAATGGAAATTAATGTTGGTGCCGCCAGAGCGCGCTGGAAAGATTATCTGGAGCTGTGCAAACCGAATGTCGTGGCGTTAATGATCCTGACCTCGGTCATCGGCATGTTGTTGGCGGTGCCGGGAATGGTGCCGCTGGATATTCTGTTGTTGGGCAATCTGGGCATCGCCCTGTGCGCGGCCTCGGCGGCGGCGGTGAATCACCTCGCTGATCGGCACGTCGATCTGAAGATGGCGCGCACGTTGAATCGCCCGGTGGCGAAGGGTCGGGTCGAGCCTGGGCAGGCGCTGCTGTTCGCATTTATCCTCGGCGTGGCCGGTATGGCCATATTACTGGTGTATATCAACGTCCTCACAGCTTGGCTAACCCTGGCATCGCTGGTGGGGTACGCGGTTGTCTACACCCTGTTTCTAAAGCGCGCCACGCCGCAAAACATTGTTATCGGTGGTCTGGCAGGCGCCGCCCCTCCCCTGCTCGGCTGGGCCGCAGTGACCGGGACTATTCACCCGCACGCGTTGTTGCTGGTGCTGATTATTTTTGCCTGGACGCCACCGCATTTCTGGGCATTGGCACTGCATCGCAAGGAAGAATACGCCAAAGCGGATATTCCGATGCTGCCGGTCACCCATGGCGAGCGTTACACCCGTCTGCATATTCTGCTCTACACCATATTAATGATTCTCGTCACCGTACTGCCTTACCTTACCGGTATGAGTGGCTGGTTGTACCTGCTGGGTGCGCTGGTGCTCGGCGGCGGATTTCTGTACTGGGCAATTGTTTTGCTCAGGGGCAAAAACCCTGACGCCGGTATGGATACGTTCAAATATTCGATTGTGTATTTGATGGCTCTGTTCGTGGTAATGCTGGTCGACCATTATTTTATCGCCGCTCCGGTCCTGATGGGACGCTGATGGCGGAACATAAATTGGAACGGGACAACGTGCGGCGCAATATTCGCCTGACTGTGATTGGTGTGCTGGTATTCAGCACGCTGACCATCGGTGCGCTGGTGAACAAGCTGTCGAGTCCGCGCATTCTTAATCAATATCAACTGCGGGATTACGGGGCGCTGATTCTGGATACGCCGCGCCCGTTCAGTGACTTCGCGCTGGTGGATCAGCTCGGCAACGAGATCGATAAGCAGCGGCTCACCGGGCGCTGGAGCATCCTGTTTTTTGGGTTTACCCACTGCGCGGACACTTGCCCGACCACCCTGTCGACACTGGCGAAAATGTACAGTGAGCTCACGCCAGAGGACCAGGACGACTTACAGATCGTGCTGGTAACTGTGGATGCGCAGCGCGATACACCTCAACGCATGCAGGAATATCTGGCGGAGTTCCACAGAGATTTTGTCGGCATCACCGGGAATCCCTACGCCATACTCAAGCTCGCGGCTGAGGTGAACATCGCCTACGACGCAATCGTGTCTGCGGATGAGGATTATCAGATACCACACAGCGGGGATCTGGTATTAATTAATCCGGAAGGTGAACTGCACGGCTATTTCCGGCCGCCGTTCGAACATGGCAATCTACGCGTCGCCTGGCGCTCATTACGAGCCGCCTATCCCTGAGCGCACGGCCCCTGAGCGCACGGTGGCCGCAGATGGTGACCGAGCCGACGAGATCGCGCGGTGTATACAACACTTAGTTGGGTGTCGATGGGCGTCAGTTGATCGCCAGGTGGATAGCTAGTTGGAACCAGCGCGCCAGCAATTTGGTTTGTTACCCAATCAGGACTGCTGGCGTGCGGAAGATGGCAGCAGTGATAGCACAAAGATCAGGGTCGCCGACAATACAATGGCTGGACCGGCTGGCATGTTCCAGAACCAGGCAGCCGCGAGCCCGGCGGTGACCGCTCCGGCGCCGATGGCGCTGGCCATTACTACCATGCTTTCCGGATTGCGAGCCATGCTACGAGCCGCCGCCGCGGGAATAATCAGCAGCGCAGTAATTAACAACACCCCCACCACTTTTATAGCCACCGCGACTACCAGCGCCAACATGAGTTTGAGCGCCAGCGTCACTCGGGACACCGCCACACCTTCCACTTGAGCCAGGTCCAGATGTACGGTTATTGCCAGCAGTGGCCGCCATAATTTCCATAACAGGGCCGCAACTACGCATGCCGTTAGCCAGATGGTAATAACTTCAGTGGGGGTTACCGCCAGAATATCCCCGAACAACAGACCTTCCATATCCGCTCGTGCGCCGGGGATCAGCGTAATCGCGACCAGGCCGAGGGCCAGGGCGCTGTGCGCCAATATGCCAAGGGTCGTATCGGTGGATAGTAGCCGTTGCTGCTGCAAGGCAGTCAGCAATAGCGCGAGTGCAATACACACCAGGGCCACCGCGAGGGTCGGATCTATGGCAAACCACATACTTAGCGCCACACCCAACAGCGCCCCGTGTGCGAGAGTGTCGCCAAAATAGGCCATGCGACGCCATACCACGAAGGCGCCCAGCGGCCCGGTTACCACGGACACGCCGAGCCCGGCGAGTAGCGCCAGGACCAAAAATTCAGGCATCGGTGCGCTCCACAACAGGGTTGTGCTCTTCGACAATTGTGGTATCCAGATCGTGATGGTGGTCGTGATGGTGGGTGTACAACGCGGTGCGGCTACCAAACAGTTCAACAAATGCCGGGTCGTTGGACACGTGCTCGGGGCTGCCGTGGCAGCAGATGTGGCCGTTCAGGCAAATCACCTCGTCGGTGGCGGCCATTACCAGATGAAGATCGTGGGAAACCATGAGAATGGCGCAATTCAAACGATGGCGAATACGGTTAATTAACAGGTACAGGGCTTCCTGCCCGGCAACATCCACGCCCTGTACTGGCTCGTCCAGTACCAGCAGGTCGGGTTTGCGCAGCAGGGCGCGCGCCAGCAGCATACGTTGGGTTTCGCCGCCAGATAAGCCCTGCACCGGGTGGTCGATCAGATGCAATATGCCGGTTTCGTCCAGGGACGCGCGGCATAAATTGATATCCGGTTCGGCCAGTTGCAGAAAGCGGCCCACGTTCAGGGGAAGAGTCGCGTCGAGGGCCAGTTTTTGTGGCATATAGCCGATACGTAGCCCCGCCGCACGCGACACCGTGCCGGTGTCCGGAGCCAACAAACCAAGCACAATTTTAACCAACGTGGTCTTGCCAGCACCGTTGGGTCCAATTAGCGTCAGAATCTGCCCGGCGACCAGCGTCAGATCGACGTGGCGCAGGACCGTCTTGTTGCGATAGCCCTTTTCAATACCACGCAACGTCAACAGCGGCCTGGATTGAGGTGTCATTCGGCGGATTCCGTAGATTGGAGGCTGCATTGCGGGCACAGACCCAGAATTTCAACTGACTGGGATTCGGCGGTAAATCCCGCGCGCGCGGCGGTGGTGGCAATGGCGCTATTGATCCCTTCGGCACTGCATTCTGCCGCGCTGCCGCAGGCCCGGCACACCAGAAAGAGGTCGCTGTGGGCGCTGTCGGGAAACGGACAACCGATAAAACTGTTAAGTGAGGCAATGCGATGAATCAGTCCCAGCCCCAACAGAAAATCAATCGCCCGATAGACCGTTGGCGGCAACACCCGTTTGCCGTTGAGTTTGGCGAGCTGTTCGATCAGGGCGTAGGCGCCGATCGGTTTGTGGTTTTGCCAGATCAGCTGCAACACCGCCTCGCGGGAGGGGGTTAGTCGTGCGCCGCGGGCGCGACAGACATTGCGGGCCTGGCTCATGGCAGCGTGCTCGCAGCGCGCGTGATCGTGATCGTGGTATGCGACTTTGGAGTTGGTAATCACTTGTCGGCGACCGGTAGAAGATCGGTGTGATAATATAACAATTTTTCTATGGCTCCAAGCTATGGCTCCAAGCTATGGCTCCAAGCAGTAGCACGGCGATGCCAGCGAAGGCAGAAGGAGTGATGGCATCTATAAAACAATAATGTTATAACATAACATTATTGGACGACGAATGATCAAGGTAGGATAACAAATGATCAGGCGCAAATCTTGTGCGCTTGCTTGATAGAAAGGTGGATCTCGCGTATGCGTGCAGTAGTAGTATTGTTGTTATTGATGGTTTCGGCTCCGGCATGGGCGAAACCGCTTGTCGTGACCACGATTCGGCCGTTGACCCTGATTGCCGAAGAGATAGCAGGGAGCGTCGCGAATGTTCGCCAGATGCTTCCCGATACCGAGACCGAGCACCATTACTCCCTGAGAGTTTCCGATCGCCAACTGCTGGACCAGGCGGACCTGGTGGTGTGGGTTGGCCCCGGACTGGAACATTTTCTGGCCAGCAGTCTGCTTACCCGCGAACCGGACACGGTTATTACCGCAGCGCTATTACCCACCATCGTGTGGCCGTCCACGGACACCCAACGGGGGGATTATCACCTGTGGTTAAATCCAGATAATGCCGTGGCAATCGCACGGGCCATCAGTGCATGGCTAAGTGTGCGAGTACCTGAGGGTGCGGCGCAAATAAACGACAATTTGCGCGTCTTTGAAGCCGCGCAGCACGCCGCCGCCGATGATGTTCGCGCCGAACTAAAGGACCTAACTGCTAACGCGTTATTGGTAGATCACGACGCTTTTGGCCATTTTGTAGACTATTTCGGCCTGCATCAGGCTGGGGCGATGCGCGGCGCCAATGGCCTGCCCGCCGGGGCCCGCGAACTGAAGCACTTGCTCGCACTGGAAAATGTGCGCTGTGTGGTGGCGGAGCCTCGACATCGTTCGGATCGGGTGCGGCGAGTGGCACAACAGCTCGGGGCGAAGGTCGTGGTGATCGACCCCTTGGGTATTGTCGCGTCCGACAAGAGTCTCCCAGAAAGCACAACGGGACGTTATGCAGAGTTTATGCGTGCTATCGGTGCCCAACTCGCTGACTGTCTCAAACCTGCCGAAGATTAGGTGGGCTGCGGTAACGATGGCGCAAAGGCTATACGTTGCAGCAGCTTAAGGCGGTATTCCTTGGGATCTTTTTGCCGGGCGAGTACAGTGTTGTCGGCGGGGCGCAGTTGCGCTAACAGGCGCGACACCCAGAACAGGCAGGCGCTATAACTAAGCACATCGGACCAGATCAGGTACTCCGCTGGGACAAAAGGGCGTTGCCGGACATAGCCTTGTAACAGGGCCGCGCAGCGCTCGATATCAATAATGCCGCGCTCGTCACTACACCAGTCATTCACCGCGATCGCAACGTCCCACAGTAACCAGTCTGTACGGGCGCTATGAAAATCTATTACCGCCGTCAGCTTCGAGCCCTCAAAAAAGGTGTTATCGCGAAATAAATCAGCGTGAATAGCTCCGCTCGGGACGTCGTCGCTCGCAGCAGAAAGATGTTCCCCGCGGTCAATCTGTGTTTCTAGCAGGGCATTGTCAGCCGCCGACAGGCTGTTACACCACCCGGCATGTTGCAGTGCCAGGGGCAGTGTCGCGAGCAAATTTGGCGTAGCGGTTGGCGCCTGGTCGTGCCCGGTGAGCCTGGCTGAGACCCCGTGCATGCGCCCCAGAAAATCGCCAATCGCCGCGCATTGTGGAATGTCCGGTACCAGGGGGTGACTACCGACAGCTTTGGGGAACAGCAGTGCGGGTTTACCGGCAATAACTTGCAGTGGTTCGCCCGTTTTGTCTGCTATCGGGCAGGGCACCGGCAGGCCAGCGTTGTGCAGAAGGGTGGTCAGGTCGACGGTGAATGCGATTTGCCGTTTACCGCCTTCCTCGAGTACCGATAACACCCAGTCACGGCGCAGATCGTCCGCGCTTGTTGTGGTGACAAAAAAGGAGGAGTTTTGTACGCCCGCATCAATAGGTGCAAAGTTCAGCAGCTCGCCGATAGCAAATTTATCGAGCAGCATCCTTATTTCGGTGGCGGTCAGGGGAGTATAAACGGCCATAGTGAGCATCATTGTCGGAGCGAGGAACCGCCGAGACTACTCTCGAATCTACAGAAGTTAAACCACCACGGGACATGGTGTATCCTAGCGTCTTCTCCGTCGGTTATTTACCATGCACGCGCCCTCCAGCTTACCCCCGATCGTCCTTGTCGACGGCTCTTCCTACCTGTATCGGGCATTTCATGCCCTGCCGCCGCTGACCAACTCGAAAGGACGGCCAACCGGTGCCGTAAAGGGCGTTATTTCGATGCTGCGCCGATTGCAGAAAGACTACCCGGAAAGCACAGTTGTGGTGGTATTCGATGCAAAAGGCCGCACGTTTCGCGATGATATCTTCGAGCAATACAAATCCCATCGCCCGCCCATGCCGGATGATTTACGGCTGCAGATCGAGCCGATTCACGCCATTGTGCGCGCCATGGGCCTGCCGCTATTGATCGAGGAAGGCGTCGAAGCCGATGATGTTATCGGGACTCTCGCCGAACAGGCCGCCACCGCGGGCCAGCCCGTGGTGATTTCCACCGGGGACAAGGATATGGCGCAGCTGGTGAACGGCCATATCACTCTGGTTAATACCATGACCGATACGGTTTTGAATGCCGCCGGCGTGGAGGAGAAGTTTGGTGTGCCGCCTGAGCTGATCGTCGATTTTCTCGCCCTGATGGGCGACAAAAGTGACAATATTCCCGGCGTTCCCGGCATTGGCGAAAAAACGGCACTGGCGGTTTTGCAGGGGCTCGGCGATATCGATGCGGTGTATGCCAATCTGGAAAAACTACGGGACCTGAGCGTGCGGGGGGCCAAAACCCTGCCGGAGAAATTCACCGAACATCGCCAACAGGCATTAATGTCTCGATTGCTGGCCACCATCAAACGGGATGTGCCCCTGCAAATTTCTGTGGACGAGTTGCATGGTGGCACACCGGACCCGCAGCAGTTGCTTGCGTTATTTACGGAGCTGGAATTCAGGGGCTGGAGTGAGGAACTCGGCGCCGCCAACGCGGATGTCCCTGAAACACCCACTGCGCGGAGTGCGGACAAGCACTACGACTGCGTACTGACAGTCGCCGATCTGGATGAGTGGCTGGACCGACTGGATGCGGCGGACGTGTTCGCCTTCGATACCGAAACCACCGGACTCGACTATATGCAGGCGGATCTGGTGGGGGTGTCCTTTGCCGTCACCCCGTTTGCGGCAGCCTATGTACCCTTTGGCCACGACTATCTTGGCGCGCCTCAGCAGCTGGACCGGGCGCTGGTTCTGGACAAGCTCAAACCGCTGCTGGAAAACCCCGACAAGGCCAAACTGGGGCAGAACCTCAAATACGATATGAGTGTTCTGGCGCGGGCGGGGATCAACCTGCGCGGCATCCAGTTCGACACCATGCTCGAATCCTACGTGCTCGACGCGACCGGTAGTCGCCACGATATGGATACCCTGGCGAGTAAATATCTTGGGGAAAAAACCATTCTTTTTAAGGACATAGCTGGCAAGGGCGCAAATCAACTGACGTTTAATCAAATTCGTTTGGAAGAAGCGGCACCCTACGCAGCGGAAGATGCCGACATCACCCTGCGCCTGCACCAGTGCCTGTGGCCAAAGCTGGCAGAGCAAAAAGGCCTGCAAGCGGTGTTTGAGGCCATCGAAATACCCCTGGTGCCCGTACTGTCCCGTATCGAACGCAATGGGGCATTGGTCGACGCCAAACTGCTGGCACGGCAAAGCGCGGAACTGGGTGAGCGGCTCAACACCCTCGAGCAAGAAGCCCATAACCTGGCCGGGCAGCCGTTTAATCTGGCGTCCCCAAAACAACTGGGTGAGATTCTGTTTACCCTGCTGCAACTGCCGGTTATCAAGAAAACGCCCAAGGGCGCGCCGTCCACCGCGGAAGACGTGTTGCAGGAATTGGCGCTTGATTACCCGTTGCCGAGGTTACTGCTGGAACACCGCAGCCTGAGCAAGCTCAAATCCACCTACACCGATAAACTGCCACTGATGATCGACCCGGACACCCGGCGTGTTCACACCTCCTATCATCAGGCGGTCACCGCCACTGGTCGGTTGTCGTCGTCAGACCCAAATTTGCAGAACATTCCGGTGCGCACAGCCGAGGGGCGGCGCATTCGCCAGGCCTTTATCGCCGAATCGGGCAATAGCATCGTGGCGGCGGATTATTCGCAGATCGAGCTCCGGATCATGGCTCATCTGTCGGGCGATAAAAGTTTGTTGAAAGCGTTCGCGCAAGGTCTCGATATCCACCAGGCGACGGCAGCGGAAGTGTTTGGCGAACCCCTGGAAAAGGTCACCGGCGAGCAACGACGCAGCGCCAAGGCCATTAATTTTGGACTGATTTATGGCATGTCCGCCTTTGGTCTTGCGCGCCAGTTGAATATCGGACGCCACCAGGCCCAGGAGTATATCGACCTGTATTTCAGTCGCTACCCCGGGGTGAAGCAGTACATGGATACTACCCGCGAGAAGGCGGCGGCGCAGGGCTATATCGAGACCCTGTTCGGTCGGCGCTTATATCTACCGGATATAAAAGCGCGCAATGGTTCGCTCCGACAGGCGGCGGAGCGCACCGCGATCAACGCCCCCATGCAGGGCACGGCCGCGGATATCATTAAGCACGCCATGCTGACCGTGGATGCCTGGTTAATAGAGACCGAATCCGGGGCGCGCATCATCATGCAAGTGCACGATGAGCTGGTGCTGGAAGTACCCGATCAGGAGATAAAGCTCATTTGTGATGGCTTGCGCGTGCGAATGTCAGCCGCCGCGGAGCTGGATGTACCCCTGCTGGTGGACATAGGTGTCGGCAAAAACTGGGATGAAGCCCATTAAAAATAGCTTATAAACAACGAGTTATAAATAGTTGACTAATTTATTGCTTTTTTTCGTCCGGTCTCGGAACTTTCGCCGTTTAAACCGTCTAATATCGTGCAATCCATGATTGCTACTTTTTCCCCTAAATGTTATGCGGCTTGTTCTCCAAGCAACAGTAAAGCAAACCCTGGCCACTTTGGTCAGGGTTTTTTTTATCTGGCGCAACAATATGACGCGCCCTGGGTCGGGGGAAGGACCGCGCGAAACACATAGGGATCACCCTGAAATTAATTTTGCCAATTTTTGAACTTTGCCAAAACAGCCCGGTCTATGAGTCGCTATCTCTTAGTGTTGTGAGCGTGGCCGGGAGCACCTCCCCCTCTAGGTTTAATCCCGGCCGAACACCTTGCCGGCACCTCGTGTGCCGGTTTTTTTTGCCTGCTATTTTTGCAGGATTGGGGACAAGGCCCGAATGTGGGTGGCTAAGCCTCGCTATCCACCAGCCAGCGTGCCAGCGTGCTTTCCAGTTCCTGCAGACCGGATTTCTTTAACGCCGAAAAAAGCTGCACAGTCACCAGCCCTTCCAGCCCCCCCCTGTCCAGGGTGCGGCGCACTGCCAACAGCGCATTTTTTGCTGGACCCTGGTTGAGTTTGTCGGCCTTGGTCATCAGCAAATGCACGGGCAGCTGGCTGTTCACCGACCACTCAATCATATGCCAGTCGTACTCCTGCAACGGGTGGCGCACATCCATCACCAGCACCAGCCCACGCAATGACTCGCGGTTTTGCAGGTACTGTTCGAGCTGTTTATCCCACTGACTTTTCACCGCTTTGGGGACTTTGGCGTAGCCATATCCCGGTAAATCCACCAGACGAGTGCCGGGGGTCAGGCCAAAAAAATTCAGAAGTTGTGTGCGTCCCGGTGTTTTACTGGTGCGGGCCAGCTTCTTCTGTCGGGTCAGGGCATTGATTGCGCTGGATTTGCCCGCATTGGAGCGGCCGGCAAACGCAACTTCGGCGCCGCTGTCCTGGGGACACTGTTGCAGGGTCGCCGCGCTGAGCAGAAAGTGGGTTTGCGCGAAGGGCAGGGGGACATTCATCCAGCAAGTATAACGCTTAAGCTATATATGCGATTGGTATATAATCTCCGTCGTTTTTGGCTACGCCTTCTTGTCAGGCAACCTGTGGGCGATGCGGTAAAGCAAACCGGACTACTTTTTATGGTTGGGTTATGGTTGGCTGATGTTTCCGCGGGGCGCCGATCTTGCAATACCGTTGGCGATATTGTCGCTACCTACGGGCGCAGAGTCTTGAACCAAAGCCGACAACAGCAATTAGCGACTGAACGCTACAATCAGGCAGGGCAATCAGGAGAGCGCATTAACTCATGAACACAATTTTCAAGGGCTTGGCCCAGGTATTGATTGTCACCGTCGGCGGGCTACTGACCGTCAGCGCGCTTGCCAGCGGCGACGCCGCCGCAGGTAAAGGTAAAACAGCGGTGTGCGCCGCCTGTCATGGTGCCGATGGCAACAGCCCCTCCGGCGCGTTCCCGAAACTCGCGGGTTTGGGGGAAAAGTACCTACTTAAGCAAATGCGCGATATTCGCGCTGGCGATCCGGCGAAAAACGGGCGCGCCGTACCCGAAATGACGGGTATGCTTGCCGGGCTGAGCGATCAGGATCTGCAAGACATCGCAGCTTATTACGATGGTCAGCAACGCCAACTCTCCGGCGCCCAGGGCGATGCCAAAACCCTCGCGTTGGGTGAAAAAATATTCCGGGCGGGTAATCTGGAAACCGGTGTTGCCGCCTGTACGGGTTGCCACTCGCCAAGCGCCAACGGCAACGCTCCGGCGGGTTATCCCGCATTGGGTGGGCAACACGCCGCCTACATTGCCAAGCAATTGCGGGCGTTTCGTACCGGCGCTCATGCGCTCGACGATCCGGCGGCACGGGTAAATGACGAGTCCCAGATCATGCGCGGAGTCGCTGCCCATCTGAACGATCAGGAAATTAACGCGCTGGCGGATTTCATCGCCGGATTGCGTTGAGCCAAGTCGTAAAAATAAGCTTTCAGGATAGGTGGTGAAAAAAGGCGGCTGCGGCCGCCTTTTTAATGTGTGGTAATCAGTCAATGGGGCATATTGAGACTTCCAGGGCTTGCGAGTCCGCCCGGAAACTGAATAATAGGTGGCCTTTGCCTTGTTTTAGTGCCGCACATGATGGGGCCAATAAGTTACATCTAAAGTTTTATGTTAAAAGGGTTGTATAAAACGTAAGTGATTGTACGCGATGGCCGAACAGTGCGGGACGCCATCGTCCAACAGGGAGAAACCATGCGCCAGTTACTCAATAAATTGTTACTGATCGGCCTGCTAGTACCGGTGATCGGCTGCGAAGCGGACACCAATACGACTCAATCAGCAGCCCCGGCCCCGCCACAGGTGGTTACCCAACAGGCGCCGACCGCGCCACCCGCAGCGCCGACGCCAGCGCCTGCCGCAACCACTGCTTATGTGGCCGACACCCATTACCAACTGCTGCCCGTGCCGGTACGCACCAGCGACCCGGCCAAAATCGAAGTGACGGAAGTATTCTGGTACGGATGCGGTCATTGTTTTACCTTCGAACCACTGGTTAATGCCTGGTCGCAGACCCTGGCCGCGGACGTTGTGTATCAGCGCAGCCCGGCCATCTGGCACCCCACCATGGAATTACACGCACGGGCGTACTACACGGCTAAAGCGATCGGTAATACGGAAGTTCTGCATAAAGCTATTTTCGAAGCCATGAATCTCAAAAAAGCGAAACTGGCTTCCGAAGAAGAAATTGCTGAGGTGTTTGTCGCCAACGGTGTAGCCCGCGAAAAATTTACGAAAACGTTTAATTCGTTTGGGGTTAACAGTGCGCTTAAACAGGCGGACGCCCGACAACGGGGTTATCAAATCAAAGGCACCCCGGAAATGATCGTCAATGGTAAATACCGGGTCGCCGCCGAAATGGCCGGTGGTCACGAAGGCATGTTAAAAGTGGCGGAGTACCTGATTGGCGTCGAACGTCAGGCCAAAGCGCCTTAAGTAGCATGGCCGCGGAGCATCGGGGGGTTTTGGGTTCAGTGCGACCGGTTTGAAGTCTACACAGGTGACACATGAAAGTACCGCCGCTAAACTGCCACCGCAGCAGTTGTTACGACAGAAGTCGGCACAACGCTACACAACTACGATAAGGTTTTACCTGCCGGAATAGCTCAGCTCGGTAGAGCAGCGCATTCGTAATGCGTTGGTCGGAGGTTCAAATCCTCTTTCCGGCACCAATCACATAAAAACAGCCAGCCAGTACGGGCTCTCGATAGCCGATGTACTACACCGGTTCTATCTAAGTTGCGTCAAAGGGCTAAGTTACGTCAAAGGGCTAAGTTACGTCAAAGGGGATGTCGACTAATCTGGCTGGCCATTTAACACAATCACAATTACCACCATTTATTTAAATATATCAAATCTTGGCTTTGGCTTGTTATCCTGGCTGTTATGTAGACTAATAGACTTATTGTTTGTTAATTCATTAAATTACGGGTCAACCCAAAGCGATAATGTTGGCAACATAAATCGGCTTATCGGGGTTATGTGCCAAAAGCCAACATAACCGCGACGCAGGCGTTCATTTAACGGTAAACATACGCGCTATTGCCTTATTCGCTGGAATCAATATATTGGGAGCATAAAATAAAGCGGCGCCAGGGAATGATAAACCGACCATTCTGCATAACACCCCAAATCCGGTACATATACCGACCCGTCTCGTGTTCCGAACATAAGCCGACTGGTCGGTTTACTAATAGTTAGCAGGAGAAGAAATGGCATTCACACTTGGGTTGCCAGAAATTGGTTTAGGAGTGATCCTTTTCGGAGCGCTTCAATATCTAGCGTCACTCTGGATCAGCGAAAGGCTCAAGACGTCACTTCAGAAGGAGCACACCGTCTTCCTTGAAGACCTGAAATGGGAAGTAAAGGCGCGCGAACAAGCTGTCCGAGTTGCCGAGTATCTGGCTCTTGCAAGAAGCTTAAAGGAGGACTCTCCTGTTTCTGATTACAGAAAAGCAAACCAAATGTCATGGGAGCTTGCCATGTGGCTCCCCGAAGCTATTTACAAAGAAATGGTGAAGGCAATCGCCATTCCCAGTGAACAGGTGAATGAATTAACGACCGTAATCTCAGTAAGAACGCTATTGCTAAAAAAAGAAAAAGCAGGAAATCTAACCCCTGACAATATTTCACATCATGCACCAGGCATCGGAAAGAAAACCTGCTAACAACGCCATCAACACGGACAGTGTAAAGCGGCGCGAAAAGCATGCGCCGCTTTACACTGCCGGTTATGGCGAACGTTACGCCAATACGGAGGGGTTATGAACGTACAAATTTGTTTGGTGATACTGCTGCTTTCGGTAGCCGTGGTCGGATGTTCAGACGGAGCTTCAAATAGCCAATCCGCCTTCCGGCAGGTCGGCTATATGAAGGATAACGCCAAGAACCGTATTTTCACAATTGCGTATAAGCCGGGCACTACTGAGCAAGAAGTGAGGAGCCATGCCGAACGGTTGACGCATACACAAGGCCAAATGATGGCCGCTT
>JBFJKD010000016.1:0-16818 GCA_041635095.1 Porticoccaceae bacterium | reverse complement strand
CCTGCTGCAAAGCCTTTTGCATGTAGGCCAGCCAGATTGGACTGGCCGCCTTGCCACCCGTTTCGCCGGAGCCGAGCGACTTGTTGATGTCATCAAATCCGACCCAGACCGCCGCCGCCAGTCGCGGCGTATAGCCGACAAACCAGGCGTCGACATTTTCGTTGGTTGTCCCGGTTTTACCCGCCAGGTCGCTACGCTTGAGTGCCAGAGCCTTAGTGCCCGTGCCCCTGCGAATGACATCCTTGAGTATGGAGTCGACGATATAGATGACGCGCTCATCCATTACCCTTGGCGCTGGTCGCAATGTTGGTGCTTTTATGACGGTCGTGTCTTTGACCGCGATATCTCCCGCATACGGTTCGCTATCCGATGTCGTGTTACCCCCATCCGCATTATTTGTTTCGAGCATCTCAGCGCAATCGTTGCAGACGGTGATCGGGTTGGTGCGGTACACCGTGTTGCCTTCCTGATCGTCGATGCGCTCAATTAGAAAGGGTTCGACCTTAAAGCCGCCATTCGCAAATACGGTGTAACCGGTGGCAATTTCCATGGGGGTCAGGGCATGGGTGCCGAGGGCGAGGGATAGATTTTTCGGTAACTCGTCGCTTTTAAATCCGAAATTCTGCAATCCACGGATTGCGTTTTTGATGCCGAGGCTGCGTAGCACGCGTATTGAAACCAGATTGCGCGACAGGTACAGAGCAGTGCGCAACCGCGTCGGTCCGTAAAATTTGCCACTGTCATTTTCGGGGCGCCACACACTCTCCAGTCCGGGGTCATCGAATACCACTGGCGCATCGTTGATCACGGTTGCCGCGGTCATGCCCTTGGTTAGCGCGGTGGCGTAAATAAACGGTTTGAAGTTGGAGCCTGGCTGGCGTTCTCCCTGGGTTACCCGGTTGAAATGAGAGCGGTTAAAATCGTAGCCACCCACCAGTGCCTTGATGGCGCCATTCTCCGGGGCCAGGGCCACCAGGCCGGCTTCCGCCGCGGGTACCTGGGTCAATTGCCAACGGTTATTCGCGGCGACCACGCGCACCAGATCGCCGACGGTGAACATATCGCTGGGTCTGGCGATAGCGGCACTGCGACTGTTCTCGGTCACGTAGCGCCGTAAACCCTTGAGGCTGGTGTCCCAGTCGAGGGTGGCATTACTGCCGTCCGCCAGCTGTACGGACAACTGAGTGTCGTCAAGGGTGGTGACGACGGCGGGTTGGGTTTCCCCGTAGGCTGGCGTCTGGCGCAGGGCTGGAAGCCAGGTGGTGGGGTCGGGTAAATTTTTTTCCGGGCCGCGATAGCCGTGCCGCCAGTCATAGGCGTGCAGTCCTGTGCGCAGCGCCTGCACAGCCTTTTTCTGCAGAGTACTGTCGATGGTAGTAATGACGGAGTAACCGTTGGTGTAGGCGTCCAGGCCGAGCTGCGCAATGGCTTCCTGGCGCGCCATTTCTGCTACGTAAGGTGCGTCGAAATCCACCAGCGGCCCGTGATAACTGACGTCAACCGGTGCCACCACCGCATCAGCGTAGGTAGCTTTGTCGATGTGCCCGAGTTTATACATCCGGGCGAGAATCCAGTTACGGCGCCCGAGCGCCCGCTCGGGGTTGGCCAGAGGATTGAACGTGGAAGGCGCCTTGGGTAACCCGGCGATCATAGCCAGTTGCGGTAAGTTCAGTTCCTCAATCGACTTACCGTAGTACACGCGCGCGGCCGCCTGAACCCCGTAGGCCCGGTTACCCAAATATATTTTATTAGCGTACAAGGTCAGTATATCGTTTTTGGAAATTTCGTCTTCGATGCGTAGCGCGAGTAAAATTTCGTTAAATTTGCGCACGAAACTTTGTTCCCTGGTTAGGAAGAAGTTGCGCGCGACCTGCATGGTTATGGTGCTGCCTCCCGATTGAATGCTGCCCGTGCGAACCAGTTCCAGTGCGGCGCGCAACAGACCCTTGAAGTCCACGCCGATATGGGTATAAAAACTGTCGTCTTCTGCAGATAGAATGGCCTGCACGAACAAGGGTGGAATCTGTTCGAAATTAATGGGGGAGCGGCGATTTTCGCCAAATTCGCCGATTAGTTGTAAATCTTGTGAGAATACTCTCAAAGGTATTTGCAATTTTACCGTTTTGAGGGTTTCCACCGGCGGCAATTTGGGGCTAAGGTACATGTACAGACTAGCGGTCACGATCAGCCCGGCGCCCAAGGCGGGGATCAGTAGCCTGAGAAAAAATTTGATGAGTCGAGCGAGAAAATGCATTACAACCTTGATATGATCAGTGGCGAAGTAATTAGGCTTGGCTATTATATAGCGGTAAGTGGGTAACAATACACTTGCAAAGTTGCGATAATTAGTTAAAGTGGTTTAGTATCTGCTTGGCATAACTACGGGAATTAGAAAATAAAAATGGGAATTTTCGGCTTTCTCGACAAAAAGTCTACACCCACACTCGGGGTGGATATCACGTCTTCTACCGTCAAACTGCTGGAATTAAGCAAAAGCGGTGGCAGATACCGTGTGGAAAGTTATATGGTTCGGCCCCTGCCGGCGAACACCGTCGTTGAAAAAAATATCAATGATGTCAATGTGTTAGCGGAAGTTATTCGCAAAGTGGTCAGCCAGTCGAAAACCCGCTTGAAAGATGTAGCAGTGGCGGTTCCCGGTTCGGCGGTGATCACTAAGGTCATCGAGATGCCGGCGGGCTTGAGCGACCAGGGCTTTGAAGGGCAGATTGCCCTGGAAGCAGATCAGTATATTCCCTACCCGTTGGACGAAGTGTCCCTGGATTTTGAAGTGATTGGCCCGTCCGCTACCAACCCGGATCAGGTGGATGTGCTGTTGGCGGCCTGCCGCCGGGAGAATGTCGATCTGCGTCAGGAGGCGCTGGAACTGGCCGGCCTGACGCCGAAAGTGGTCGATGTGGAAGTGTTTGCCGTGGAGCGGGCCTTCAAGCTTATCGCCGAGCAGCTCGAAGAAATTGGGGATCAGGTGGTTGCGGTCGCAGATATTGGCGCGACGATGCTGACCTTGAGCGTGCTGGTGGACGGCAAGACGTTATATACCCGCGAGCAATTATTTGGTGGCAAGCAGGTGACCGAGGAAATTCAGCGCCGCTACGGATTATCTGTAGAGGAAGCAGGTCAGGCCAAGAAGCAGGGCGGTCTGCCGGAAGATTACGAGACGGAAATTCTCGAACCATTCAAGGAAGCGCTGATTCAGCAGGTGTCCCGTTCTTTACAGTTTTTCTTTTCATCCAGCCAGTACAACTATGTGGACCAACTAGTACTGGCGGGTGGTGTTGCGGCGATGGACGGTTTGCGCGACGAAATGGAGCAAAAGCTTGGATTGCCGGTTATCATCGCCAACCCTTTCGCGAATATGTCGGTAGCGAGCCGGGTGAACGCTGTAGCACTTGCGAACGATGCGCCGGCAATGTTGATTGCCGCGGGTCTCGCCCTCAGGAGTTTTGACTAATCATGGCAAGGATTAACTTACTTCCCTGGCGAGAAGCGCATCGCGAAGAGAAAAAGCGCGAATTTCTGATCGTGCTCGGTGGATTCGTATTCGGTGCACTGTTGGCAGTCCTGGTCTGGGATCGGTGGGTTACTGGCAATATCGACAACCAGATGAGCCGCAACGAGTTTTTGCGGGCGGAAACGGCCAAGTTGGACAAAGAAGTCAAGGAGATAAATGAGCTAAAAACTCGCCTGCAGGAAATGCTGGAACGCATGACAGTCATCCAGGGCTTGCAGAGCAATCGACCAGAAACTGTCAAGATTTTCGACGAATTCGTACGTTCCGTGCCGGATGGCGTCTTTTTCTCCGGGATGATTCGGGCGGGGGATAATCTCTCGTTAACGGGTTTTGCGGAATCCAATAACCGCATTTCTGCCCTCATGAGAAAATTGAACGGCTCGTCAAAGTTTAAAGACCCCAACCTGACCAAGGTTGAAGCTGACGAAACCCTTGGAGAACAGGGGAGTCGCTTCGAAATGCAGGTCAAAGTGCGCGCACCTGATCCGGTGCTGAAAGACAATGGAGAGGTGTGATCATGGCGTTGCTTGATACGCTGGGCCTCAAGGACATTAATTTTGACGAGCTGGAATTTGACACCATCGGTGTATGGCCGCTGGGGATACGGATTCTGCTGGTAATTGCGGTATTTGGTGCGTTGTTGGCGGGGGGGTATTTTTTCCACGTCAAGGATTTGAAAATGGAATTTAATCGGGTGGCGGGCATGGAAAAAGAACTGAAGGCCAATTATCAGACCAAAGCGTTTGAGGCCGCCAACCTTGACGCTTACCGCGCACAAATGGTGCAGGTGGAAAAATCTTTTGGCGCTCTGCTGGCGCAACTGCCGAGTGACACCGAAGTCCCGGGCTTACTTGAAGATATTACCGAGTTGGGCTACGGCAGTAGTCTGGAAATTAAGACGATCTCACTGCAGCCGGAAAAGGTAGCGGAATTTTATGTCGAACTGCCGATAAAAATTATTGCCGAGGGCGGGTATCACGATGTGGGGACCTTTGTCAGCGGTGTTGCTGGGCTGCCGCGCATCGTCACGCTGCATAATTATTCCATGAAAGCCAATGACGGCGATAATCGTCTGGTGTTCGAGATAGACGCCAAAACCTACCGCTATAAAGGGCAGGAAGAATAAGTCATGCGCATGGTCACGGCGGTTGAAAAAATGGTGTTAATCCTGTCCGCGCTGGCTGTCCTCGCTGGCTGTAGCGGAAGTCGGGAGCACGGTGATCTGGTGCAGTTTGTAGAAAAGTCGCGCAATGATCCGGTGGGCGAAATTGAGCCATTGCCGACGTTTCATCCCTACCAGTCCTTTAAGTATGGTGTGGTGGCACTGCGTAGTCCGTTTGAGAAGCCGCTGCAGCTAAAAGACGCGGGACCGGCAGCGGGGAAGACCACCGTTAAACCAGACGAGAATCGCAAAAAGGAATATCTGGAACGATTAAATTTTGCCGCTTTTACCATGGTGGGTTCGGTCGAACAGGACGGGCTTAAATGGGCGCTGATTGATGACGGTCAGGGGCGGGTACACAGGGTTAAACCTGGCCAGTACCTGGGTAAAAATCATGGCTTTGTCGTGTCGGTAAGCGACACCCGAGTAGAAGTGACAGAGATCGTGCCGGATGGCAAGGATGGCTGGGTAGAGCGGCCCCGGACCCTGGCTATCAAGGAGACTAAATAATGAAGCATCTTAGGGTAGCAGGTATGAAAAGGTATATAGCGCTAACGCGAAAAATGGTGGCTCTGGCCATGCTTAGCCTGGTTTTGGTTCTATCGAACGGGGCTGCCGCAGGCACGTTGGATGACATCAAATTTGCAGCGTTACCCGGGGATAAGTTTGAAATACAGATGATGTTTTCGGAAAGCGTCGCCGAGCCAAAAGTGTACAGTATCGACAATCCTGCCCGCGTTGTGCTGGATTTTGAAGGCGCCCAAAGTACCCTGACCGAAAAGAAATACGCACTGCCATTTGAAAATGCGCAAAGTGTGGTGATACTGACAGCTGGGGATCGCACGCGGGTTATCGTTAATCTGAAGCAGGCGGCCCCTTACGCGGTGCAAGTGGCTGGTAATGTCGCTTCCCTTAACGTGGGTGGCGGTGCGGCTGGCGTGACTGCCAGCGCCGACCGCGGGTCGCTAGAACGGGCAGCCACGGGAGCGTCGCGCTCGGCCTCCAGTGGTGTAACGGATATCGATTTCAAGCGGGGCGAGAAAGGCGAGGGAATGTTAACGGTGACCCTTGCCAACCCGAAAACGGAAGTGGATATCGCCCAGCAGGGTAAAAATATTGTACTCAAATTATTCCGCACTTCACTTCCAGAATATCTGAACCGCAAACTGGATGTGCTTGATTTTGCGACGCCCGTGTCGGTGATCGACAGCGTGTCTAACGATGGCACCACAACTATTACGCTTAGCGCTGCTGGCGAATACGATTACCTCGCTTATCAGGCTGACGATCAATATGTGGTCAGCGTCAAACCCCTGACTCGTGCTGAACAAGAAGAGCGGCAGAATAAGTTTGCATTCGTCGGCAAGAAACTGTCGCTGAATTTTCAGGATATAGAGGTGCGCTCGGTACTGCAGCTAATTGCCGACTTTACCGACCTTAATCTGGTGGCCAGCGATACGGTGACCGGTAATATTACCTTGCGACTGGAAAACGTGCCCTGGGATCAGGCATTGGCTATCGTGTTAAAAGCCAAGGGGCTGGACAAACGCCAGGAAGGCAATGTGCTGATGGTGGCGCCTGCGGTGGAAATAGCCGAGCGTGAGAGACTTCAGGTCGAGGCCAATAAACAGCTGATCGAGCTGGCGCCGTTGGTCACCGAGTTTGTGCGTATACGCTACGCCGATGCCAGCAAACTGTTCCAGCTGTTTGACAAAGACACAAATCGTGGGTCTGGCTCTAGCGGCGCCAACAAGGGCGCGACATCAAGTATATTATCGGAGCGCGGCACCGCCATTGTGGATCAACGTACCAATACGATTATTCTGACGGATGTCGAAGAAAAAATTGCGGAGTTCCGCCGCCTGGTGCGGGAAATCGATATTCCCATTCGTCAGGTGGAAATTGAGGCGCGCATTGTTATCGCCAACACCGAGTTTCGCAAGGAAATGGGTGTGCGGTGGGGTGCGCAAGGGTTGCGCAATCCCGGCAATGGGCAGTTCGGATTTGGTGGGTCGCTTGAAAACTTCTCTAGTCCAAATAACCCGATTGAAAATTTTGGAGGGTCCGGGGGAACTATCCTGGTGAACGAGGATGCACTTGCGGTCGATCTTGGTGTGGCCAACCCCACTGGTAGGTTTGCCCTGGAGTTGCTGACCAATAATACATTTCTCGATCTCGAACTGAGTGCAGCGCAGAACGATGGCACCGCAGAAGTAGTTTCGCAACCAAAAGTGTTAACTGGCGATAAACAAAAGGCGATTATCAGGGCTGGTACGGAGATTGCGTATCGGTCGCAGACGTCGAGTGGAGCGACTGATGTAGAGTTTAAGGAAGCGGTGCTGAAGCTGGAAGTGACACCACAAATAACACCGGACAACCGCGTTATTATGGATCTCGTGGTGTCGAAGGATTCTGTGCAAGAGGTCGAAGGCGGTGGTGAGCCGAGAATTAATATTACGGACGTAACAACCCAGGCTTTGGTGGGCGATGGTCAGACTTTGGTGCTTGGCGGTATATTCGAGATGGAGGAGGAGAGGATTGTGGCTAAAGTCCCGTTACTGGGGGATATTCCTCTGGTGGGTAATTTATTTCGCAATAAAATTGACCGCCGTAACAAAAGAGAAATCTTGATCTTTATTACCCCCAGGATTGTTAATGATGCACTGCTCGATAGATGAGCCCGCAGGGCAATGTGATTCTTGTCGGTCCCATGGGGGCCGGCAAGACCACCATCGGCAAACACCTCGCGCGTTTATTTAATAAACAATTCCTTGATCTCGACCATGAAATTGAGTCCCGTTGTGGGGCGGATATTCCGTGGATTTTTGATGTGGAAGGGGAGCAGGGCTTTCGGCAGCGGGAAACAGCGCTGCTCGGCGAGTTGCTAAAGAATAACAACATCGTGCTTGCCACCGGGGGCGGCGTGGTGGTCAGTCCGGACAATCGCCGCCTGTTAGGCGCCAACGGATTTGTGGTATATCTTGCCGTGGGAATCGAAGACCTTTACGAACGCACGCGTCAGGATACGCGCCGCCCCCTGTTGCAGGTTGCAGACCGGCGCAAGGCAATCGAACGTATATTACAGGAGCGAGACCCGTTATACCGGGAGGTGGCCGACCTGGTGTTTTACAGTAAAAAACAAAGTCCTGCACAGGTAGCTGAAGAATTGGCGGACGAGATAACCCTCGCTCCAGGTTGATATGCTAGAGTGACTTCCTTTTTTATTAACAATACCTCATGCACACGTTAACCGTTGACCTCGGTGTTCGCAGCTACCCTGTGTTTGTGGGTCCAGGACTGCTTGAACGCAATGATCTGTTCGCGGATTATATTCCCGGCAGTCAGGTGCTGGTGGTCACCAATGATACTGTAGCGCCGCTGTATCTTCAGAAGGTTGTCGATCGGCTGGTGGATAGAAAAGTGGATCAATGTATTTTGCCGGACGGTGAACAATTTAAAACATTGGAAACGCTGAACGGTATTTTTGACAAACTACTGTCCAATGGCCATCAGCGCTCCACGACACTGATTGCGCTGGGCGGCGGTGTGGTTGGCGATGTTACCGGTTTCGCCGCAGCCTGTTATCAGCGGGGCGTCGATTTTATCCAGGTGCCGACCACGCTGCTCGCACAGGTTGATTCTTCGGTCGGAGGTAAAACCGCAGTCAATCACCGACTCGGTAAAAACATGATCGGTGCATTTCACCAGCCGCGGGCGGTGATCGCCGATACCGATACGCTAACAACGTTACCCGATCGTGAATTCCGCTCCGGATTGGCAGAAGTGATTAAATATGGACTGATGGCGGACGCGACGTTTTTTAGCTGGTTGCAGAAGAATATGGCCGGGCTGCTGGACAGAAATACCGATCTGTTGGTCGCGGCCATCACCCGTTCTTGTCAGGCGAAAGCTGATATCGTCAGTACCGACGAGCGAGAAGGTGGGCAGCGGGCATTACTCAATCTGGGACACACTTTCGGGCACGCCATCGAGACCGCGCAGAATTATCGCGCCTGGCTACACGGCGAAGCGGTGGCGGCGGGGATGGTCATGGCGGCACAATTTTCCCGGGCCCTGGGTTGGTTAAAGCCAGGTGAAGCCGATGCGATCACCATGCTTATCGAACGCGCTGGATTGCCAACTGCGCCGCCCGCAGGAATCACCGTCGAGCAATTTTTGTCGTTGATGGCAGTAGACAAAAAGGCAAAAAATGGCGCGTTGCGGCTGGTGTTATTGCAAGGCATAGGCGATGGGCTGGTGACAGCTGACTACGATGCCGAATTATTGCGCGCCACACTGGCTCAGTTGGTTAGTTAGTGCGCTGGGGATCGTCGAGCGAGTAACCCAACAATAGAGCCATAGCTGTTAGCTATTGCGGCGTAGCAGGCGCTTTCTGGTGCCTCCAGCGACCAGATGCTTTATTGATTTGTCCCACTGTCATCCGGCGTGTAAAATGTCCCTCCTTTTGCCTCATCGCACCGTACCTTGGGTGCGTTATGGTTTTACAACTTCCTGTATTAACTAGAGTTTTTTATGTCGAAAGGTTTGTATCGGCTCGATGAGTTTCGGGACAACTGTGGCTTTGGGTTGATTGCTCATATCAAGGGCCAAGCCAGCCACGAACTCCTGCTGACGGGTATCGAGGCGCTGACCTGCATGACCCATCGCGGCGGTATCGCAGCGGACGGTAAAACCGGGGATGGTTGCGGGTTGTTGCTACAGAAACCGGATGGATTCCTGCGCGCAGTTGCGCGCGAGTCCTGTGGGCATGACCTGCCCGCGCTCTATGCCATAGGTTCCCTGATGCTCAATCAGGACAGCGATCTCAGAGAAACGTCCAAAGCGATTCTCGCCGAGGAATTAATTGCGCAGGGATTGGCGGTATTTGGCTGGCGGATGGTGCCAACCTCCAATCATTGCCTGGGCGAGATTGCGCTGCGCACCTTACCCGTTTTTGAACACCTGTTTGTGACTCCGCCACAGGGGATGGAGGCGCAGGTATTCGATGCGCGATTGTTTATCGCGCGGCGCACAGCGGAGAATCGATTAGCCGAGGACCCGGCGTTTTACATCGCGAGCCTGTCGGCCACGGTACTTAGTTACAAAGGCCTGATGATGCCGGTAGACCTGCCGCATTTCTATCAGGATTTATCCGATGCACGTATGGCCACCGCGATTTGCGTTTTCCACCAGCGTTTTTCCACCAATACAATGCCGCAATGGCCACTGGCTCAGCCATTTCGCATGCTGGCCCATAACGGCGAAATTAATACCATTTTGGGAAACCGCAACTGGTCGGTGGCGCGTACGCCCAAATTAAAATCGCCGTTGTTGCCCGATATCCACCAGGCGGCGCCGTTGGTTAACCGCAGCGGTTCTGACTCGTCCAGTCTCGACAATATGCTTGAAGTACTGGTGACCGGCGGTATGCCACTGCACCGTGCCGTGCGTATGTTGATTCCACCGGCCTGGAATAACGTCGAAGATCGCGATCCCGATGAGCGCGCCTTTTTTGAATACAACGCCATGCACATGGAACCCTGGGACGGCCCTGCTGGACTGGTAATCACCGATGGGCGCTACGCGGTATGTGCGCTGGATCGCAACGGGCTACGTCCGTCCCGTTGGGTGTTGACCGACGACGATATCATCACCTTTTCCTCGGAAGTGGGCGTCTACAGCTACGCGCCGAAAAGCGTCGTTGCCAAGGGGCGCCTGGGTCCCGGAGATATATTGTCGGTGGATGTCGTTACCGGCGTCATTGAGTCCAGAGAGGATATTGATCAGCGCATGTCCCGTGCCCAACCCTACAAAAAATGGTTGCGTGATGGGGCATTCAAGATCGAGTCCACCATGGAGCGGGACAGCATCGAAATCGAGGGAACGTTGACGCGCGAGCAAATCAAAACCTATATGAAAATGTATCAGGTTTCCTTCGAAGAGCGGGACCAGATTATTCGGCCGCTGGCGGAGTCCGGCCAGGAGGCGGTCGGCTCCATGGGTGACGATACACCGATGGCAGTCCTGTCGCGTACTCATCGCAATTTATTTGACTATTTTCGGCAACAGTTCGCCCAGGTGACCAATCCACCCATCGATCCATTGCGCGAAGGGATAACCATGTCCCTGAGTACGCAACTGGGGCGCGAACGGAATATTTTTGAGGAAACTGCCGAACACGGTTGTCGTATCAATCTCAACAGCCCGGTGTTGTCGCCGCGCAAATATTTTGCACTGAAGAATAACGGACACCCAGACTATCGCAGCGAAAAATTTACGCTGTTATACGATCCTGAAGAAATAGACTTACGCACTGCCATTGTTAATTTGTGCGATAAAGTCGAGGCTGCGGTGCGCCAGGGCGCAACCATTTGTATTCTGTCGGACCACGATATCGAACCCAGTTTAATTCCCATTCATATTCTGTTTGCGGTCGGCGCCGTGCACAGTCATTTACTCGCCAAAGGGCTGCGGTGCGACGCCAATATTATCGCCAGTACCGGTTATGCTCGCGACCCGCACCAGATCGCCACGTTATTCGGGTGTGGTGCTTCGGCGGTATACCCGTATTTGAGCTTTCAGGTGCTGTGCGATCTGATCGCCAGCGGCGAGTTGCGCAGTGACGTCGACACCGCGTTTAAAAACTATCGCCGAGGCTTGAATAAAGGGTTGTTAAAAGTCCTGTCAAAAATGGGCATTTCCACCATCGCCTCCTATCGCGGCGCTATGTTGTACGAAGCGATTGGTTTGGGCGACGACATTATCGAGCTGTGTTTCCCCGGACTGGTGAGCCGTATTCAGGGCGCGGACTTCAGCGATTTTGAAGCCGAGCAAAAAGTGCTGGCGCAGGTGGCCTGGCGCGCCCGCAAGCCGATTAGCCCCGGCGGACTACTTAAATATATGTACGGCCAGGAGTACCACACATTCAATCCCGATGTAGTGCAGGCCCTGCAACGGGTCGTGCAAAGTGGTGATTACGCGGATTGGCGGGCTTACGCGGACCTTATCAACCAGCGCCCGGTGGCCACGTTGCGGGACTTGATGAAACTGCGCAGCGATACCCAGCCTATTCCCCTCGACCAGGTCGAAACGGTTGAGTATATTTTTCCGCGGTTTGACTCGGCCGGCATGTCCCTGGGCGCTTTGTCCCCGGAAGCCCACGAGTCGCTGGCGGAGGCCATGAACCTTCTGGGCGGGCGTTCCAATTCCGGCGAGGGTGGTGAAGACCCGCGGCGCTACGGCACCGTTAAAAGTTCAAAAATTAAGCAGGTCGCATCCGGCCGTTTTGGCGTTACGCCTCATTACCTGGTAAATGCCGAGGTGATTCAGATAAAAATCGCCCAGGGTGCAAAACCCGGCGAAGGTGGGCAGTTGCCGGGCGGCAAAGTCAATGAGTTGATCGCGTCCCTGCGCTATTCGGTGCCGGGGGTTACCCTGATCTCGCCGCCGCCGCACCACGATATTTATTCCATCGAGGATCTCGCCCAGCTGATATTTGATCTTAAACAGGTCAACCCACTGGCGCTGGTTTCGGTGAAACTGGTATCCCGACCCGGCGTGGGCACCATTGCTACCGGCGTCGCCAAGGCGTATGCGGATTTGATTACTATTTCTGGATACGACGGGGGCACAGCCGCCAGCCCACTCACGTCTATCCGGTATGCGGGCTCGCCCTGGGAACTGGGCTTGTCGGAAACTCACCAGATGTTGCGGGCCAACGACTTGCGGCACAAAGTGCGTTTGCAAACCGACGGCGGATTAAAAACCGGGCTCGATGTCATCAAGGCGGCAATTTTGGGGGCGGAAAGTTTCGGGTTTGGCACGGCCCCAATGGTAGCGTTGGGCTGTAAATATCTGCGTATTTGCCATCTGAACAACTGCGCAACAGGGGTTGCTACCCAGGATCAAACACTGCGCGATGGCTACTACAAGGGTACGGTAGAGCTGGCGATGAATTTTTTCCGGTTCGTTGCCGAGGAAGTACGCGAGTGGTTGGCGCAACTGGGGGTGCCAAGTCTCGAACAGCTTATTGGGCGCGTCGACTTGCTGGAACTGCTGCCGGGTGATACGCGCAAGCAACAGGGCCTGGACTTGAGTCCCATCCTGCACACCGACGCGCTGCTTGACAGCAAACCCCAGTTCTGTAGCGTGAGCGCGAATTATCCGTTTGATAAGGCCGAACTCGCCGAGCGTATGGTGCGCGATATTCTGCCGGCGATAACAGCCGGCTCGGGCGGCGAATTCGAGTACTCTGTGTCGAATTGCGATCGTACCATTGGTGCAAGATTGAGCGGCGAAATAGCGCGCCGCTACGGCAATCAGGGTATGGCGAACGCGCCGATTAAGCTGCGCCTGACCGGTGTGGCGGGACAATCCCTGGGGGCGTGGAACGCGGGTGGGCTGGATATCCATCTGGAAGGAGATGCCAACGATTATGTGGGCAAGGGTATGGCGGGCGGAAGGATTGTACTGTACCCGCCCCGGGTCAGCCGTTTTGAAAGCCGCCACACGCCGATTCTGGGTAACACCTGTTTGTACGGTGCGACCGGCGGCAAACTGTTTGCGGCAGGCCGTGCCGGGGAGCGATTCTGTGTGCGTAATTCTGGCGCTCAGGCGGTGATCGAAGGTACTGGGGATCACTGCTGCGAATATATGACCGGTGGTGTCGTGGTGGTGCTGGGATCGACCGGTTACAACTTTGGCGCGGGCATGACCGGTGGTTTTGCCTATGTGCTGGATATGGAAAAGAGTTTTTACGATCGCATCAATATGGAGCTGGTGGAGCCGCAACGCATAACCAGCGAAGCGGTAGAAAACCATCGGCATTTTTTACGCAGTGTGATTACGGAATTCGTGGCTGAAACGGGCAGTGTCTGGGGCGGGGAAATTCTGGATAATTTTGACGACTTTGTCGCGCGGTTCTGGCTGGTGAAACCCAAAGCGACGTCGCTGGGTAGCCTGCTCGAAAATACCCGTGCCGGTCCTCAGTAAATACGCGCAGGTTGCGCAGAAGGTTGTGTAATATGGCTGAAAAATTAAACAACAAGTTCCAGTTCCTGCAAGTGCAGCGTCAGGAGCCGCCAAAAAAGTCCCTGGCCGAGCGCACCGAGCAGTTCGTGGAAATCTATGCGCCGTTTCAACCGAAGGAAGCGGCGCATCAGGCCCACCGCTGCATAGAGTGTGGCAATCCGTATTGCGAGTGGAAATGCCCGGTGCACAATTACATCCCCAATTGGCTGAAACTGGCGACCGAAGGCAACATTATGGAGGCGGTGGAGCTATGTCACCAGACCAATACGTTGCCGGAAGTCTGTGGTCAGATCTGTCCGCAGGATCGCCTGTGCGAGGGGGCCTGTACGCTCGATGCTGATTTTGGTGCGGTGACTATTGGCAGCGTAGAGAAATATATCACCGACACCGCGTTTGCCCTGGGCTGGAAGCCGGACATGTCGAACGTGGTGTGGACCGATAAACGTGTCGCCATTATTGGTGCCGGGCCTGCGGGGTTGGGTTGCGCGGATGTGCTGGTACGCAACGGCGTCAAGCCGGTGGTATTTGATCGCTACCATCAAATCGGTGGTTTGCTGACGTTTGGTATCCCCGAGTTCAAACTTGAAAAATCGGTAATGGCGCGCCGCCATAAAATTTTTACCGAAATGGGCATCGAGTTTCGTTTGAATACCGAGGTAGGTCGCGACATTAGTTTTGCCGCCCTGCTCGAGGAGTTCGATGCGGTGTTCCTGGGCATGGGAACCTATACCTCCATGCAGGGCGGTTTTCCCGGTGAGGACTTGCCCGGGGCGTACGAGGCGTTGCCCTATCTGATCGCAAATGTGAACCATAACCAGGGCTGGGCGCAGAACCCGGATGACTTTATCAGTGTGCGTGGCAAGCGGGTGATTGTCCTGGGTGGTGGCGATACCGCCATGGACTGTAATCGCACGGCCATTCGCCAGGGGGCGAGCAGCGTCACCTGTGTATACCGTCGCGATGAGGAAAACATGCCTGGCTCCCGCCGGGAAGTGGAAAACTCCCGGGAAGAGGGGGTGAAATTCCTGTTTAATCGCCAGCCCACTGAAATTATCGGTGAAGGGATGGTGAGCGGGATCAAGGTGGTCGAGACACGCCTGGGCGAACCGGACGAGAAAGGCCGTCGCCGCCCCGAGCCGCTTGTTGGCAGCGAAGCCGTTATCCCCGCCGATGTGGTGCTAATCGCATTTGGATTCCAGCCCAGCCCGGCTCCATGGTTCCGTGAGTTCGGTATCAACTGCAACGACTGGGGCGGCGTGGTGGCGGCGGAACAACAGGAATATCCCTTCCAGACCAGTAATCCCCAGGTGTTCGCCGGTGGCGATATGGTGCGCGGTTCCGATCTGGTGGTAACGGCGATCTGGGAAGGGCGCGAGGCCGCCAAAGGAATACTCGACTATCTCGATGTCTGATATCGGCCTGAGGGACCAGATCATTCGCGTCCGCGTGCGCAATGCCCCGAGTGCGGGTCTGTTGTGCAACCTCGATAAGTGGGTCCACGTCGCTAAAACCTCTCCATGCGAGAAAGAATCTGTTTATGATTGAGTTGAAAAACGATCGGCTATTGCGTGCCCTGTTGCGTCAACCGGTAGATGTTACGCCGGTGTGGATGATGCGTCAGGCCGGTCGCTATTTGCCGGAATATCGCGCCGCGCGGGAGCGGGCTGGCGATTTCATGTCCCTGTGCCGCAATCCACAACAGGCGTGCGAGGTTACCCTGCAACCGCTGGAACGTTACCCCCTCGATGCGGCTATTTTATTTTCCGATATTCTGACGATTCCCGATGCCCTGGGGCTTGGCCTGTATTTCGAGGAGGGCGAGGGGCCGCGCTTTCGTAAACCGTTAGTGACTGCCAAGGATATTGAAGATCTGCCAGTACTGAATACTCAGGCGGATCTGCCCTATGTGCTGGATGCGGTGCGTTTGATTCGTCGGGAACTGAACGGGCGTGTGCCGTTAATCGGTTTTTCCGGCAGTCCCTGGACCCTTGCTACCTATATGATCGAAGGGGGTAGTAGTCGTGATTTTGCCAGGACCAAAGCACTACTTTACAACCAGCCCGAGCTGCTTCACCTCCTGCTCGCCAGGCTGGCGGACGCGGTCATCGACTACCTCAACGCGCAGATTGCCGCTGGTGCCCAGGCAGTACAGGTGTTCGATACCTGGGGTGGCGCGCTAAGCCAGCGCGCCTATCAGGATTTTTCGCTGCGGTATATGGCCCGCATCGTGGCGGGACTCACCAGGGAGGCGGAGGGTCGGCCGGTGCCGGTGATATTGTTTACCAAAGGGGCGGGTCCCTGGCTGGAACTGATCGCCGATAGCGGATGCCACGGGGTTGGCGTCGACTGGACGGTGGATATCGGGCAAGCCCGTAATCGGATAGGTGGACGCGTGGCCCTGCAGGGCAATATGGATCCGGCGATTTTAAGGGCGCCCGCCGCGGTGATAGAAGCGGAGGTGGAGGCGATTCTCGCCAGCTTTGGCCCGGGAGATGGTCATGTATTCAATTTGGGGCACGGGATTACCCCGGATATCGACCCGCGCAAGGCGGGCCTGTTTGTTGACGCAGTTCACAGATTGTCTGAGAAATTTCACTAGTTGATACAGTAAGTTATCACGTTTGTCGCCAGATTGAACCGGTCGATCATCACACCTTGCAAACCTTTGCCGAAGGCTTATTCTTAGCTCACAAATGAGTCGACCGGTACCCGCAAGTGTGATCGGTACGAATTAAAAAAGGAAGGCCAGTATGGCGATTAAGCAAGTACAAATCAGCGTCGAAGACCTAACTAGCGGAATGTTTGTTTCCAAGCTGGATCGTCCCTGGGCGCAGACGCCATTTCCGTTGCAGGGCTTCCACGTCCGCACACCCCAGGATATTGCCTCGCTGAAAGCCTACTGTAGTAACGTATACATCGATATCACCAAAGGCAAGGCGCCGCTGCAATTGGGTTCGTTACCGGCCAAGCCGCTAAAATCTGGCCCACAGTACAAGTTTCTGTCCAAGAGTAATATCTCGAAAAGAGATAACTCCTCCGATTTGGCTCCGAGCGTGATTGTGGTGCGCAAGGGTGTCTACGAGACATCCGTTTCTCT
>JBFJKD010000015.1:0-18175 GCA_041635095.1 Porticoccaceae bacterium | reverse complement strand
TGGACTTGCCGGCGAACAGATTCCGCTGGAAGGGCGGATCATGGCGATCTGCGACGCCTACGATGCCATGACCAGTAACCGTGTTTACGCCAAAGCCCGCTCTCCCATGGAGGCCGTCAAGATTATTTTTGAAAATCGTGGCTCCCAGTTTGATGACGAGCTGGCTTTACAATTTATCAAGGCGATTGGCCCCTATCCACCCGGTACGATAGTTGAGCTGCGCAACGGTATGGTGGGGATTGTTATTTCGGCAAAGCAGAAATTTCGCCATTTACCCACCGTGCTGGTGTTGCGGGACGAAAACAAACAACCTGTTGCCGAGCGCACCCTGGAGTTGCACCTGACGGACAGTGGGGGGCTTGGGAAGGATAATCTGATTAAAAAAGTGCTAACGGATGGTGAGTACGATATTTGTCTGGAAAATTACGAGGTAAAAGCTGCACCAGGTGGAGAAGTATTCGAGCCCGAATAGCGCAAGCCCACTAAGGTGTAGCAGTGACTGATGCCGCCCGTACGAATTTTCACGGTTTGTCCCCGAACTTTCCCCAGTAGCGCTTTGGCCAACGGCGCATCGATACTGATGTTTTCTGACGAGAAAGCGATTTCATCTGCACCGACAATACGATAGATCAATAATTCATCGTGTTCGTTGCGCAAGGTTATCCAGGCGCCAAAATAGATTTTTTCGGTGTTGTCGGGTGTACGATCAACGATTTTAAGTTCCGCCAACCGATGGTGTAGATAGCGCACCCGCCGGTCAATTTCCCGCAGGCGTCGCTTGCCATAAATGTAATCGCCGTTTTCTGAGCGATCACCATTTTTGGCGGCTTCGTGAACCGCAGCGGTCACCAGTGGGCGTTCAACGTTCCACAACTCGCGTAATTCAGCGCGCAAGGCCGCCGCGCCCTCGGGCGTAATATAGGGGGCGCTGCCTGGTGTTGGTGCTCGGTAGCGTCCCATGTTGTCAGTGCTCCGCCGCCAGTTGCGCGCCCGGCGTGCACGGCGGCAACGCGAACACCTGCTGATAAAATTCCAGTTCAGCCTGTAATGCCGCAGCTATGTTTGCAGCCTTGCGAAATCCGTGGCCTTCGCCAGGGAAAGGGACGTAGGCCACTGGCAGGCCCTTGCGTTGCATGGCTTCCACCATCAGTTGCGCCTGTTGGGGCGGCACTACCCGATCGTCCAGTCCCTGAAAAAAAATAACCGGACTGCTCAGCTTGTCGAGATGGTGGATCGGCGAACGAGCTCGGTAAATATCCTGAGCTGCTGGGTATGGACCAATGAGTTGATCGAGATAACGGGATTCGAATTTGTGAGTGTCCCGGGCAAGGATCTCCAGATCGCCAATACCGTAGTAACTGGCGCCAGCGGAGAAATCGACATAGCGGGTGAGTGCGGCCAGTACGGTATAGCCACCCGCGCTACTGCCGCGAATAATCATACGGCGCGGATCCGCCAGCCCCCGGGCGACCAGATGGCGCGCCCCGGCAACCGCGTCGTCCACGTCGATAATTCCCCACAAACCGGTTAGCGCATCGCGATAACGACGGCCATAACCGGTGCTGCCGCGGTAATTGATATCGACGACAGCGAAGCCGCGGCTGGTCCAGAACTGAATTTTATAGTTAAGCGCCGTGTCGGCGCAGCCGGTGGGGCCGCCATGGCACATAACGACCAACGGCGGTGCTTCGCCCGGCGGAGCTGTGTATGCAGGATTACAGGGAGGGTAGTAAAACCCGTGGGCAGAGCTGTGGTCGATGGTTGGAAAACTGATGGCCTGCGGTAAGGAAACACCGTCGGCCCCCAGGGGAGACGCGGTGCGGGGATGAACGGTGTGTGCGTCGCCGCTGCTCGTATTGATCGTGACGAGCGCGCTGCCGCAGGTGGGGGACCCGCCGATAAGCCACGCTTGATCGCCGACTACGGCGAGAGAGCCAATACTGGCATACGGGATATCGAAAGGGCGCAGTTGTTTAGAATCCAGATCGATGGTGGCAAGATGCCACTCTCCCGCCTGGACGTAAGCCGCGACGACGCCGTGTTGAGCATCAAAGCCGTATGTGGCAACACCGAGGCGCCACGGGGGGGCGCTAAATTCAGCGGGCATTGGATAGATTGCTTCAATGGCCTCGTTGTTCGTCTGGCGATAGAGGTTCCACCAGTTACTGCGATCCGATATGAAAAACAATTCGCCGCCGGGCGACCATTGGGGTTGGCAAATACTTTCTCTGGAGCTTCCAGCAACCCATTGACGCAGGGTGGGGTAGCCCTGGTCATCGAGCGGTGCGCACCATAATTCGCTGCCGTCCCAGGGCATTTGTGGGTGGCGCCAGCATAGCCAGGCGAGTGTGCGTTGATCCGGGCTCAAACGGGGGCAGGCATAAAAATCTGCGCCTGCGACCAGTTCGGAGACCTGTTGTGAACCATCGAGGGATATCGTCGCAATAAAATTGTGTGGTTCCGGCGCGCCGGGCCTGTGGTTTTCGGCTACACATAACAAACGTTGGCGGGTGGTATCGAGCACCAGGTCGGCAAATCGATAGTCCTGATTATCGGGGGTGAGGGGTTCCGGCCGCGGCTGGGTGCCGTCCGCGTGCATGCGATAGATGCGTTGGTCGTCCTGCAGTACAAAATACAGAATGTCATCGACCACTAGATAGGGCGCACCGCCATATTCGTGCACCCGGCTGTTGGCGCTCAGAGGGTTGGGTAGAATATCGCGAATTTCGCCCCGGCCGTCGCGCTTAAAAATAGTCGTTCGACCATTTTCCGCGGGCCGCGATTCGAGCCAGTAAAGATTTTCCCCGTCCACCGAGGGCTGCTCCATGGCCGGGGCGGCGGTGGCTACCAACTGGGGGCTGACGGGGGATGTCCAGGTGCCATAGGGGGCAATTTGAGTCACGGGTTCTCAGCCGCCCGCAAGTTTCACAGCGTGGCCCCGCGCCGTGAGGAACGGACAGATGGTATCGCGCTTATCTCCCTGTATTTCGATCACGCCATTTTTAACCGAGCCGCCGACGCCGCACAGGCGCTTCAGTTCACCCGCCAGTTGCTTGAGTTCGGCCTCTGCCAAATTGAGCCCGGCAATGGTGGTGACGCCCTTGCCCTTGCGGCCGCTGGTTTCGCGGCGAATACGCACAATGCCGTCGCCTCGGGTTACGCTACCCGTGGCACCAGCGGGTGTGTATTTTTTATCTTTGTTATTTTTGACTCGCCCGTGCTCGGTGGAATAAACCAGCCGCGAATTGTTATTCATATGGCATCGCTCACGCTATGCATTGAAGTCCGGAAAGTTCGAATTGTACAGATCAGTCGGGTGCATCGATATTTGTCACCAGAACATTTGTCACCAGAACAATTTTTCCGATATGGGTATTGGTTTCCATCAGGCGATGCCCCGCCGCGGCTTCGGCCAACGGCAACGTACTATGGATAACCGGCATGACTGCGCCGCTATTCAGCAGCGGCCACACCTTGTCGTGCAGCCCGCGGGCGATGCGCGCTTTGTTGGTGAGCGGTTGGCTGCGCAGAGTAGAACCGGTTATCACCAGTTGCTTGAGCATGACTGGCATCAAGTCCACTTCTACTTTGGAGCCGCGCAAAAAAGCGATGGAAACCATGCGCCCCTGAAAGGCTAGTGCGCGAATATTTTTCCCTATGTAATCGCCGCCGACCATATCGAGAATCACATCCGCGCCTTTGCACGCCGATTTTACCCCGGCGACAAAATCTTCATGGCGATAATTAAACGCTTTTTCTGCGCCCAGTTGTTCACAGGCCAGGCATTTTTCGGCAGTGCCAGCGGTAGTGAAAACCCGCGCCCCAAATGCTTTACCCAATTGAATGGCCACCGTGCCGATACCGCTGGCACCGCCGTGCACCAGCAGCACTTCGTTGGGCTGCAACGCGGCGCGTTCAAACAAGTTGTGCCACACGGTAAAAAAAGTTTCCGGCAGTGCCGCGGCCTGAATATCACTAAAATTCCGCGGCACCGGGAGGCAAAGTCCGGCTTCCGCGAGTGCGTACTCGGCGTAGCCTCCGCCGCTCAATAAAGCACACACCCGGTCGCCGATCCGCCATTGCTCGACACCCTCGCCCAGACCGGCGACATTTCCGGAAACCTCGAGCCCCGGCAGGTCCGATGCCCCAGGTGGTGGCGGGTAGCCCCCCTGGCGCTGAAACACATCGGGACGATTAATGCCCGCCGCCGCGACGCGAATCAGCACCTGGCCGACCTCGGGAGCGGGCAAGGGGCGTTGGCTTAGTTGCAACACCTCGGGGCCGCCGGGCGCGGTTATTTCGATACATTGCATCGTCGCAGGTAACGCCGCAGGATTGTGTACCATGGTATCCAGTCTCTCACCACTGTAAAACGAGAATTGTAACGCTAAAACTGTAAGGCCAGAAAAATAGCGCAAATCGTTGCACCCATCGACGCGACGAGTAGCGGCACTGGTCGTTTTTTTCGTCCCGCCAGAGGATACGCGCCAGCGCCAGGTTAACGAGTGTGAAAACCATCAGAATCACGGCGCTGGTTATTTTTGCTAACGTCAACAGGGGCAAGGTCAGCGCCAGCACCAATATCGTCGCATCCACCAGAATCGTCGCCACAACAGGTGTACCCGTGCGGGGATTGACGCTCGCCAGGAAACGGGGTGCCAGTTGCCGGTTGCCCATGCCATACAGTATGCGGGTAACCATGATAATTTGCATAGATGCGCCGTTGATGATTGCAATCAGGCCAATACCCTCAATTACGGACGCTGGAATCGCCGTGTTGCTCGCCACCACCAGCGCCAGGGGCGCTTGCGAGCGGACTAAATCGGCGAGGGGTAGTGCAGCCAGCGTGGCCAGCGCCACCAGGAGGTACAATACCCCGGCGATAATCAGTGCCAGAAAAATCCCCAGGGGCAGGTTTTTTCTGGTCGCTTAACTTCCTCGGGCAGATTGATCATGTCTTCGAATCCAATCAGGGCGAAGAATGCCAGAAACGCACCTGCGCCTGCGCCAATGCCGTGCCATGCTTCAGGTCGGGGCAGTAGATCGGTGTAGGGTTGAGACAGTAATTCCCCCCCCAAACCCCCGGAACCCGCGACGATGACCATCAGCAGGCCCGCCAGCTCGAGCCCAGTGGTGGTCACGGCAATCGACATTGACAGACGTATTCTGCTGGCGGCGACAGCGGTCATGGCAACTACCAGGACGGTAATAATGACGTCACTGGGAATGGTCAGGAACAGGGTTAAATAGCCAACAAACCCGTTGGCGAGAGTGGCGGCCGTGACCACGCCGCAAAACGCGGTGGTCAGCCCGACCGCGCTGGCCAGATGTCGTGACCGAAAGGCTTTGAGTGCGTAGATCGCGGCACCGGCGCTCACGGGAAAACGCTGTGCAAGTTGGCCGTAGGAATACGCGCTAAGGCTCGCCACAATGACGGCCACCAGAAAGCTGACGGCAAGGTAGGAACCACTGGCAACGGCGACTTCACCGCTTAAACCGTAAATACCTGCACCTACAATGGTGCCCACACCATCAGCGTAATCTGGGGAAGTCCGACTGTGCGCAGCAGGGGTGTTGTGGGTGGGGCGCCAGTGTTTGACATGGGTAAACTGCTTTGTCAGTTTTAAGGTTTACGGGTGTCCGTTATCATGCTGCGGTACACTGTGCGGGTCAAAGATTGGTTTGCAAAGGTAACACCGGTATGACGACACAGCGGGAAACATTGCGCACCAGGCTGAGCGTGATTATTTTTGGCACCGACACGCCCGCTGGACGGGCGTTCGATGTGGTGCTCATTTACGCAATAATTATCAGTGTCGCGGCGGTAATGCTCGATTCCGTCGCCGCGCTGCATGACCGGTTTGGCACGATATTTTTTATCACGGAGTGGGTTTTCACGCTACTGTTTACCGTTGAATATTTTTTGCGGGTCTATATTTCTGAACGTCCACTGCGCTACATCTTCAGTTTTTTTGGCATTGTCGATCTGATATCGGTCCTTCCTTCTTACCTGGCGCTAGTTGTGGTCGGCGCAAACTATTTGCTGATTGTCAGACTGATGCGGGTACTGCGGGTGTTCCGCATTCTCAAACTGGTGCGCTACACGGCGGAAGCCAACGTACTGATGCGTTCGCTGTACGCAGCGCGGCGCAAGATACTCGTGTTTTTTTCCGGCGTCATTGTGTTGAGCTGTATTTTCGGCAGTTTGATGTTCGTGCTGGAGGGGCCGGAAAATGGCTTCACCAGTATCCCCAAAAGTATTTACTGGACCATTGTCACCATTACCACTGTCGGTTATGGAGATATCTCACCGCACACCGTGCTCGGACAACTGGTGTCGACCCTGGCCATGCTGACCGGCTATTCGATTATCGCCATTCCTACGGGTATTATTACCGCCGAGCTGGCGTTGGAAATCGGGCGCGACAAGCAGGACAGAAGCTGTCGTAACTGTGCTCGACGCGGGCACGAAGTGGACGCTATTCATTGTAAGTTTTGTGGGATCGACCTGTACCGCTGATGGGTTACCGAGCGGCGTATGCGCTGTGCCGTGAGTCGCTCGACGCCTCATTGAAGTGTCCGGATCCGCAGTGTTTAACAGGTTCATTGCGCGTGTCATAAATTTTTGAGGATGGGCAGAATGGCAAATAAAAACGGCAACGATTTTGGTAATTACGCGAGGGTGTACGGAGCGTCGCAGAGCGACCCCGCCGCCTTTTGGGGCGCGGCCGCAGCGGCGGTGGATTGGTATCGTAAACCCGAACAAATCCTCGACGACAATAATCCGCCGTTCTTGCGCTGGTTTCCCGATGGCGTGACTAATGCGTGCTACAACGCACTGGACCGCCATGTTGACAATGGTCGGGCCGAGCAAACCGCGTTAATTTACGACAGTCCGGTAACCGGTACCAAGCGGCAGTTTACCTATCGCCAACTGTTGGAGCGCGTGTCCCGCTTTGCCGGAGCGTTGCAGGCGCAGGGCATTGAACGCGGTGATCGAGTGATTATTTATATGCCGATGGTGCCCGAAGCTGCGATAGCCATGCTGGCTTGCGCGCGCATCGGCGCGGTGCACTCGGTGGTGTTTGGGGGGTTCGCGGCCCACGAATTGGCGGTGCGGATCGATGATGTGGGCGCACGTCTGGTGGTGAGTGCATCCTGCGGTATCGAGCCGGGGCGCCTGGTTGCGTACAAGCCACTGCTCGATGAAGCGATCAGTCTGGCTAAAAACAAACCCCATGCCTGTATTATCCTGCAACGGGAGCAGCAGCCGGCGCAGATGATCGCAGGCCGCGATTATGACTGGATGGCCGTGGAAGATGCGGCGCAGCCCGCCCCCTGTGTACCCATAGCGGCGACCGATCCTCTGTATGTGCTGTACACCTCCGGCACCACCGGGCAGCCCAAAGGTGTGGTGCGCGATACTGGCGGCACCATTGTGTCGCTGCAGTGGAGCATGCGGCATGTGTACGGCGTGGAGCCTGGCGATGTGTTCTGGGCCGCGTCTGATGTGGGTTGGGTGGTGGGACACTCCTATATTGTGTACGGGCCGCTGTTTAATGGCAGCACGTCAATTCTGTATGAAGGGAAACCGGTAGGCACGCCGGACTCGGGTGCTTATTGGCGGGTGATAGCGGAGTACGGGGTGAAAGTATTTTTTACGGCGCCGACCGCCTTTCGCGCCATCAAAAAAGAAGACCCTCGTGGCGCGCACATTGGCAAATACGATTTGTCCAGATTTGAGGCGTTGTTCCTGGCGGGTGAGCGCTGCGACCCCGATACCTTAAACTGGGCACAGGATAAGTTACAGGTCCCGGTTATCGATCACTGGTGGCAGACCGAGCTGGGTTGGCCGGCCTGCAGTAATTGTCGGGGTATTGAGTTGTTACCGGTGGTGCCGGGGTCGCCATCCAAACCGGTGCCGGGTTTTGATTTGCATGTGCTGGATGACGCCGGTCAGCCGGTTGCGGCGGGTACCATTGGCGCGCTGGTGATCAAGCTGCCGTTGCCGCCCGGCACATTTACCACGCTATGGCAGAACGACGCTCGCTTTGTGGCGTCCTACTTCGCCAATTTCCCCGGCTATTATGAAACCGGTGACGCGGGCTATATCGACGCTGATGGCTATGTGTTTGTGATGGCGCGCACCGACGATGTGATCAACGTGGCGGGTCATCGGTTATCCACCGGTGCGATGGAAGAGGTGCTGGCGTCCCACCCGGATGTTGCGGAGTGCGCGGTGATCGGGGTGGCCGATGATATGAAAGGCCAGTTGCCCCTCGGTATGGCGGTGCTTAACGATGGGGTTAGTCGCGATGAGGGGCAGATTTGCGCGGAACTCGTGACTCGGGTCAGAGAACAAATAGGCCCGGTGGCTGCATTTAAATTGTGCACTGTCGTCAAGCGTTTGCCCAAAACTCGCTCTGGAAAAATATTGCGGGCCACCATGCGCAGTATTGCCGACGGCGAACCCTGGAAAATGCCAGCGACCATCGACGATCCGGTGATATTGGATGAAATTACCACAAATTTAACGGGGCTGGGCTACCCGCGCAGTTAGCATAATTCCAGAACGGGGGAAGGGAGTTGTGTAAACATGAAACGTTTCGGCGTGTACCAACCGGTATTTATACGGTTATTACTTAATTAGTTATTTACAGGCTGCGGTGGTTTCCGGTATAAATACACGGACCATTTTATTTATATGCTGATGGTCGGCACAAAAAAAATTCCTCGACGACCTCCGGAGGTTTGAGGTTGAAGCCGACAAACATTAAAGACCCCGAGTACTTTCACCAGGTAGTGGATTGCCAATACGCCTGTCCCGCACATACTCCCGTACCCGAATACATACGCCTTATCGCGGCGGGGCGTTATACCGACGCCTACATGGTGAATTGGGAATCTAACGTGTTCCCCGGTATTTTGGGGCGCACCTGTGATCGCCCCTGCGAACCGGCCTGCCGTCGTGGACGCCTGGAGCAGGAGCCGGTAGCCATTTGCCGCCTGAAAAGGGTGGCGGCCGATAACAAGAGCGATATCAGCAAGCGCCTGCCGTCCGTGCCCATCAAAAAAAATGGTAAACGCATTGCCCTCGTGGGTGCTGGTCCTGCTGCGTTGACGGTAGCCCGCGATCTCGCCCCCCTCGGTTATGAATTGCATGTGTTCGATGCGCAAAAAGCTGGCGGCGGATTTATGCGCAGTCAGATTCCAGCGTTTCGTTTACCTGAATCTGTTCTCGACGAGGAGGTTGGCTATATCCTCAATATGGGCGTTGCGGCGCACTTTGATACCTATGTGGAGAGCTTGAAGGAACTGCTCGACAAAAATTATGATGCGGTATTCGTCGGTTCCGGGGCGCCCCGTGGACGCGATCTAAAAAACCTGCCGGGTCGCCAGGCGGGTGATGCGGCTATTCATATCGGCATTGACTGGCTGGGTAGTGTCGCGTTTGGACACGTTACGCAGATTGGTAAAAAGGTAATTGTTCTCGGGGGTGGCAACACCGCCATGGACTGTTGCCGCACGGCGCGACGCCTGGGCGGCGAAGAAGTGAAAGTGATAGTACGCAGCCCCTTTGCGGAGATGAAAGCATCGCCCTGGGAAAAACAAGACGCTGTCAGCGAAGATATTCCGATCATCGACAACCATGTGCCGGTTGAGTTTGTTGTAGAAAATGAACGCCTGGTGGGCATGAACTTCGAAAAAGTTGCGGCGGAATACGATGCCAGCGGTCGGCGGTCACTGGTGCCCACGGGGGAAGATCGGGTGTTTTTCCCCTGCGATGCGGTGCTGGTTGCGATCGGTCAGGAAAACTCCTTCCCCTGGATCGAACGGGATATCGGCATCGTGTTTGACAAATGGGGTATGCCGCAGCTCGACGCTGCCACCTTCCAGTCCAGCAACCCCAGAGTGTTCTTTGGTGGCGATGCTGCGTTTGGTCCAGAAAATATTATTACCGCGGTCGCCCATGGCCATCAGGCGGCCGTGTCCATTGATCTGTACTGTCGCGGTGAAGATGTGACACAACGCCTGGCGCCTGGCGTCAGTCTGGTCACGCAGAAAATGGGTATTCACGAATGGAGTTACGACAGCAAAATCGAGGACGATCCGCGCTTTCTTGTACCCCATGCGGAAAAGCGCGCTTCTCTGTCTGATCGGAAGCTCGAGGTCGAGCTGGGATTTGACGTGGCGACGGCCTTTAAAGAGGCTCAGCGCTGCCTGAATTGCGACGTGCAAACGGTGTTTTCGGAAGTGCGCTGCATTGAGTGCGATGCCTGTGTGGATATTTGCCCAACCGATTGTATAAATTTTATCGACAACGAAGATGAGCCGGTACTGCGCGAGCAATTACGAGTGCCCGCGCGTAATCAGCAACAGCTACTATATGTCTCGGCACAGCTGCCGACCCAGCGGGTGATGGTCAAGGACGAAGACGTTTGTCTGCATTGTGGTTTGTGTGCCGAGCGCTGCCCTACGGCAGCCTGGGATATGCAGAAATTCCTGTATCAGGTGAGTAAGGCCAGCGCCCTATGAAACCCATCAAATCGGTTAATGATTTTGTAATTCGGTTCGCCAATGTCAACGGCACCGGATCGGCCAGCGCAAACAATATGTTTGTGAAGTCGGTATTTCGCATGGGTGTGCCGGTCAGCCCCAAAAATATTTTCCCCTCCAACATTCAAGGGTTGCCCACCTGGTACGAGGTGCGGGTGTGCGAACAAGGCTATATCGGCAGTCGCGGTGGCGTGGATATTGCCGTGTGTATGAATCCGCAGAGTATGGCGCAGGATATCAGCACCGTGGAGGCGGGCGGCTATGTGGTCTACGACAGTTCCAAACCGATGGATTTGCGGATGCACCGCGATGACATCACTTTTATCGGCTTACCCCTGACCGAAATTTGTCGCAACGAATACAGCGATCCGCGTCAACGGCAATTATTTAAGAACGTCATTTATATTGGCGCGCTGTCCGCGTTAATGAATATTGAGTTTGGCGTACTCAAAGATTTGGTCGGAGATCAGTTTCGCGGCAAGGAAAAATTGATCGCGCCCAATATACATGCGCTGGAATTGGGCTATCAATACGCCCGGGAAAAATTTAAATGTCCAATTGGCATTCACCTTGAACGTCGCGATCTGGTGGGCGATAAAATATTGATTGAGGGTAATGATGCGCTGGCGCTGGGCGCGATTTACGGCGGAGCGACAGTGGTCGCCTGGTATCCGATCACGCCATCCACGTCGGTTGTCGACGCCTTTGAAAAATACGCCAAGCGCCTGCGCATAGACGCCGGCAGCGGCGATCGCAAATTCGCAATTGCCCAGGCCGAGGATGAACTGGCGGCGATTGGCATGGTGATCGGCGCTGGCTGGATGGGCGCCAGGTCGTTTACTGCAACCTCCGGCCCCGGCTTGTCGTTGATGAGCGAGTTTCTCGGTCTGGCTTATTTCGCTGAAGTGCCCGCGGTATTATTCGATATTCAGCGTGCTGGACCGTCCACCGGGATGCCGACGCGCACGCAACAATCGGATATCTTATCTGCGGCCTATGCTTCCCACGGTGACACTCGCCACGTATTGCTGTTTCCCGCAGATCCAGCGGAATGTTTTGATATGGGCGCCACCAGCTTTGATCTCGCTGAACAACTACAGACACCGGTCATTGTACTGTCCGACCTGGATCTTGGCATGAACGATTACATGTCGGAGCCTCTGAGCTGGAACGGTAAAAGGAACTATCGGCGCGGCAAAGTGCTGGATAGCGGTCAGCTCGAAAAACTCACTGAGCGTTACGGGCGTTACCTGGATGTGGACGACGACGGCATCTGCTATCGCACATTGCCCGGTACGCACCCTAGCAAAGGCGAGTTTTTTACTCGTGGCACGTCGCGCGACGAATACGCCCAGTACACCGAATCCGGTGATGCCTATGTGCGCAATATGGAGCGGCTGCTGAAAAAATTTGAAACGGCAAAGAGCTACGTGCCAGGTCCTGAATTTTATGGCGCCGCCAAATCCACCAATGACGGCATGATTTTTTTTGGCACCAGTACGCAGAGTTGTCTGGAGGCGTTGGACGGACTCACCGCAGAGGGCATTCACTGTGATGGTATGCGGTTGCGGGCGTTTCCATTTAACACTGAAGTCGAAAATTTTATTGCCAGCCATGATCGCATCTTCGTTGTGGAACAGAATCGCGACGGACAAATGCGCAAATTACTGATTGTGGAGTGCGAAGTAGACCCGAAAAAGCTGGTAGCGATGACCCATTATGACGGAATGCCGATAACCGCACGCAAAATTGTTGGCGCGGTACGCAATGCTGTTGGTGGGGCAACCGTGACGCCCATTCGGCGCAAAAAAGCGGGAGAAAAATCATGAGTTACTTGCGACCTAACTTTCGCCATCCCGAGCTGCCGGCAAATGAAAAGGGCTACACCAAACGGCACTATGAAGGAGCGATTTCGACACTTTGTGCGGGGTGTGGCCACGACTCGGTGAGTGGCGCGATTATTCAGTCTTGTTATGAAATGGCTATCGAACCGCATCGCATTGCAAAAATTTCCGGAATTGGTTGTTCGTCGAAAACGCCTACGTATTTTCTGGGAAATTCCCACGGATTTAATTCAGTGCACGGGCGCATGCCGTCCGTGGCGACCGGCGCCAATCTCGCTAATCGGGATATGATTTATATCGGTGTTTCGGGCGATGGCGACAGTGCATCCATCGGGCTTGGTCAGTTTGCCCATGTTGTGCGACGCAATTTAAATATGCTGTACCTGGTGGAAAACAATGGTTGCTACGGTCTCACCAAGGGGCAGGATTCCGCGACCGCCGACGTGGGTTCCGCCAGCAAGAAGGGCGAACCAAACCCCTATGAACCTATCGATCTGTGCGCGCTGGCCTTGCAGGCCGGGGCGTCGTTTGTGGCACGTAGTTTTTCAGGTGACAAGGAACAGCTGATCCCGTTGATTAAGGCGGCCATCGCGCATACTGGTTTTGCGTTCATCGACGTGATTTCACCCTGCGTGACGTTTAATAACACGGCCAAATCCACAAAGGGATATGAGTTTGCCCGTAGCCATATTGAAGCTACTGGAAAAATAGACTTCGTGCCCCTGCGCAAGGAAATCACCGCAGATTACGCCCCCGGATTTAGTCAGGAAATTACCCTGCACGACGGTTCGGTCATTCATCTCTACAAGCAGGAGGGTGTAGACTGCCAGGATCGCAATGGCGCGCTTGCCGCTATTCAGGACTATGCTGGCCGTGGTCAAATACTTACAGGCCTGTTGTACATCGATCCCGATACGCAGGATTTTCACGATAGCCAGAAGACCATAAAAAAACCGCTGGTTGATCTCGGTCAGAGCGAACTGTGTCCGGGCAATCGAGCCCTCAAAGCCATCAACGCCAGTTTGCGCTAGACTGCAACGCGAATCGGTAACACGGGTGGTTGGTGCGTGCCCAAATGGCAGTTCTGGATTGACCGTGGTGGTACCTTCACTGATCTGGTGGCGGTGTCGCCGGCCGGGCATCTGCAAACACTAAAACTTTTATCCACAGATTCCGCCCGCTATCCGGACGCGATTCTGGCGGGTATCCGCAAGATTATGTCGGTAGCCGCCGACGCTCCCATTCCTTCCGCCCGGATCGCCAGCGTGCGTATCGGCACTACAGTTGCGACCAACGCATTGCTGGAACGCAAGGGGGATGCCACCTTGTTGGTAATTACCCGCGGATTTGGCGATGCCCTGCGTATCGGTTACCAGAACCGCCCGAACATATTTGCGCTGCAGATTGAATTGCCCGAGCAATTGTATTGCGAAGTCCTGGAAGTAGAAGAACGGCTGGAAGCAACGGGTGCGGTGCTTACCCCCTTGCAGGTTGAACACTATCGCCAGCCCTTGCGCCAGGCATTGGCCCGTGGCATGTCGTCTGTTGCCATTGTGTTTATGCATGCCTATCGCAATCCCGTGCACGAGCAGGCGCTGGCGGAGCTGGCGCAAGAAATCGGGTTTGCCCACGTGACCACGAGTTATCAGGCGAGCCCCCTGATAAAACTCATAGGACGCGGCGATACGGCAGTCGTCGATGCCTATGTTTCGCCAGTTTTACAGCGTTATGTCAGTGGTTTGGCAACAGCGTTGCCGGATACCCAAATCCTGTTTATGCAATCCAGCGGCGGATTGACGGACGCCGCTAATTTTCAGGGCCGCAACAGTATCCTGTCCGGCCCCGCAGGCGGGGTGGTGGGTGGCGTAAAAACCAGTATGGCGCTGGGCCACAACAGGGTTATCGGCTTTGATATGGGCGGTACTTCCACTGATGTCTGGCATTTTTCCAGTTCCCACTCTGATAACTGTGGGGAAATGAGTGATGTGGCCGACTACGAGCGAGTATTCGACACGCAGCTAGCTGGTGTTCGCCTGCGCGTACCCATGATGAATATTCACACTGTCGCGGCGGGCGGCGGTTCGCTGTGTTATTTCGACGGCTCTAAATTGCGCGTGGGGCCGGCTTCAGCGGGTGCAGAACCCGGTCCGGCCTGTTACCGACGCGGCGGTCCGTTAACCATCACCGACTGCAATTTGCTGCTCGGTAAGCTTGCCATCGAGCATTTTCCAAGGGTGTTTGGTGCGAGCGGCGATCAACCGTTGGACGTCACCGCCGCGGAAATGAAATGTGCGGTGTTAGCGCGCGATATTGAATTATCCAACGGGCAGGTGTTCTCGCCCCATGAACTAGCAGCAGGGTGTGTGCAAATAGCCGTGCAAAACATGGCCAGTGCCATAAAAAAAATCTCTACACAACGAGGCTACGATGTACGACGTTATGCTCTGGCCTGTTTCGGTGGTGCCGGTGGGCAGCACGCTTGTCTGGTGGCCGATGTGCTCGGTATGGATAGCATTTTGATTCATCCTCTGGCAGGTGTGCTATCTGCGTACGGCATGGGGTTGGCGGATCTCGGGGCGATGGCGGAATGCACGGTGAATACGCCGTTACATGCCGAGGCGATGCCGGTACTCGAAGCTAAATTTGCAGAACTACTCAGGGAGGCAAGATCGCGCTTGCCCACGCTAGACCACGCATCCGTTGCAAGCAACGTGCGGCGCAATGCTTACATTCGTTACCAGGGTTCGGATGCTACGCTTCCGATTGCCTATGGCGACGTTCTGAGTATGGCTAGTGAATTTGCGATTTCACACCAACGGCAGTTTTCATTTTTAATGGAAAGCCGACAACTCATCGTCGATAGTATTTCGCTTGGAATTACTGCACGCGAACAGGATTTCGCGCGCACCAGGGTTGGTCTCGCAGCGGCATCCAAGCCCTCTATTCAGCTACACACTAAGGCCTTTTGTGGCGGCGAATTTGTCACTATGCCCGTGTACCAACGTCATCAATTAGTCGGCGGCGAGACACTGCTCGGCCCGGTGATGATTGTCGATACGACTGCCACCACCATTATTGAACCGGGTTGGCGAGCCGCTATTGTTGGCGACGGTGTACTGCACATCGCCCGCGCTAGCAAGCGTTTGCCTGGCACTATCACCGGGCGGGCCATCGCTAGGGCGCGCAATCCGGTACAACTCGAAATTTTTAACAACCTGTTTATGTCCATTGCTGAACAAATGGGCGCAGTGCTCGCCAATACGGCCCACTCGGTCAATATCAAGGAACGACTGGATTTTTCCTGTGCGCTGTTTGACGACGTTGGTAATCTCGTTGCCAACGCGCCCCATGTGCCGGTGCACCTGGGTTCCATGGGTGAAACGGTTACTGCTTTAATCGCCAGTCGCTATCAGGATATATTTCCAGGCGATGCCTTTCTGGTGAATTCTCCGTATCACGGCGGTACCCATCTCCCAGACCTTACCGTGGTCACACCAGTTTTTGCAGTGACGTCTAACCCGCATAATCATCCAGACAAACCCCAGATATTATTTTACGTGGCGTCTCGTGCCCACCACGCGGACATTGGCGGCGACACGCCGGGGTCCATTCCGCCGCACAGCCAGCATATCGATCAGGAAGGCGTGTTGATCGAAGATTTTCGTCTGATTGAACAGGGTCAATTTCGTGAGCGGGCGCTACGCGAACTACTTTGTGCCGGCCTGCTACCAGTGCGCAATATCGAACAGAATATCGCCGATCTGCAGGCGCAAATTGCGGCCAACACCAAAGGTGTAGTGGAATTAACCGGACTGGTGGAAGATTATGGCCTCGATGTGGTGCAGGCCTACATGGGCTATGTGCAGGATAATGCCGAAGAAGCGGTGCGCCGCGCCATTGCCAAACTCAGGGACGGTAAGTTCACCTACGCCATGGATAACGGCGCGCAAATCTGCGTGGCGATCACGGTAGATGCCGCACGCGGTGAAGCGCTTATCGATTTTGCCGGCACTTCACCGCAACAGGATAATAACTTCAATGCGCCGTCGGCGGTGTGTAAAGCGGCGGTGTTATATGTGCTGCGCACATTAGTCGACGATGCTATTCCCCTTAATGCCGGTTGTCTCAAGCCAGTACAGGTGCGTATTCCCGAGGGTTCACTGTTAAATCCCCGCTATCCCGCGGCAGTGGTGGCGGGTAATGTGGAAACGTCTCAGTATGTCGCCGATGCTCTGTACGGCGCGCTGGGAGTGCTCGCAGGTTCCCAGGGCACCATGAATAATGTCACGTTTGGCAACGAGCACTATCAGTATTACGAAACGCTGTGCGGCGGTGCGGGTGCCGGACCAACCTTTAATGGCGCCAGCGCGGTGCAGGTACACATGACCAACTCCCGTCTCACTGATCCCGAAATACTGGAACTGCGCTACCCGGTAAGACTGGAGGAGTTCAGCATCCGCAAGGGTAGCGGCGGAGCGGGTCAGTATCGGGGCGGCGATGGTGTTACCCGTAAGATCCGTTTTCTGGAAACCATGAACGCTGCCATTGTTTCCGGGCACCGCAGGGTGCCTACGTTTGGTGTCGCGGGGGGCGGTGCAGGAACAGTGGGGAGAAATTCCATAGTCCGCGCCGATGGTCGGGTGGAAACCCTCGGCGGCGCGGACGAAACGGCGGTAGAGCGCGACGACGTGCTGGTGATTGAAACTCCCGGTGGTGGTGGGTTTGGCGTGTCGGAATTGGCGCGAAAACGCCCCTAGCTGGTTGAAACTAAGGAAAACCTTTAGACGTGTAGGTGGTGTTGTGTCATGCGTCGGGAGCAACGGTGACGGTCGCGTGGATTTGGACTAAGCTGTGGCGACGATTTTGTAAACTATCTGTGGAGAAACTGCGATGTTAGATAAACACAAAGGGCTACCCTATACCAAATCCGAAGCCAAGGCCTGGGCCCAGGACGTTATCGTGGACTGGTACGATTGCCCGGTCACACCGTTTTTAGCGGACGACAGTCTGGATGAGGAGGGTTTGCGCCGCAACGTGGAGTATTACATCGATATCGGTGAAACGGGTCTGGTGTGCGGCGGCTTTGTGGCGGAATGCTGGAATACCACCGTTACCGAATGGATGCGCTACCACGAAGTCATTGCTGAAGCAGCGGGTGGCCGCATGCCATTGCACACGATTATTTTTGATCCCAGCGTGCACCAGGCCATGGAGAAGCTGGATTATGTGCAAAGCCTGGGTTACGTGGCGGCCGAAGTGGTGACCCCCATTGTGCAGTTGCGAGCCGACGACGAAATTTTTGATTACTTTAATTATCTGGCAGAACATTCCAGTCTGGCACTGCTGTATTACCGCTCGGCGGTGTCAGGGCACCTGATGAATCTAGAGCTGTGCCGACGCCTGTCCGAGATTCCAACTATGGTGGGTATGAAGCAGGGTAGCCTCAACCATGTGGATTCGATAAAGCTGCGTAAAATGTGCGGTGATGATTTTATCGTTAGCGACCCGATTGAAACCCATTGGTTAAATGACCTGCGCCACGGTGGAACAGTTTTGTACGGCGCGTTTCACCATATTTTGTACGGCAAAAAACGCCATTTGCTCGAAGAGTACACCGCCCTGGCTCGCGCCGGGAAATGGAACGAGGCATATGTTATCTGGGATTCGCTGACGCCAGTGCGCGATTTACTCGACGAAATTATGCTGGGGCCATTGTCCGGCAACTTTACCTACGCAACCACACTCGGCAACGTCAAGGCCTGGTACGACGCCAT
>JBFJKD010000014.1:0-18629 GCA_041635095.1 Porticoccaceae bacterium | reverse complement strand
GGCCTTGAGCAATATCGCACGCTCAATAATGCCGGTCAGCTCGGTCGTGGACAGATCGCGAAGGGTGAGAAAATGTCTCGGTGCCATAGGGGACTCCCGGGGAATCGGCCAGCGGATTCAGAAGTTGGCGATTAGTGGGGCGAGAATCGACACCAGCTGATCAGCCTGGGCGTCGCTAAAGATCAGGGGCGGTAAAAGACGGACTACCCGCTCCGCAGTCACATTAATCAGTAACCCTTTGGCCGCGGCTTGTGGGACTAGCTGCACGCAGGGAGTATTGAGCTCGATGCCAATCATCAAGCCCGCGCCACGGACCGCCACCACATGGTCGCAGTTCGCGAGTTTGTCGGTCAGCGCCGCGCGAATTTTTTCGCCGAGGATATGCGCCCGTTGGCACAGGTTTTCTTCGATAATCGTGTTGATGGTGGCCAGCGCCGCAGCACAGGCAACCGGATTGCCGCCGAAGGTGGAGCCGTGTTTGCCGGGGCCCATCAGGTCGACCGCCTTGCCGCTTACCAGGCAGGCGCCGATGGGCATACCGTTCGCCAGGCCTTTGGCGACTGTCACTACATCGGGCAGCACATCGTGTAACTGATAATTAAAGTACGCGCCGGTACGGCCATTTGCGGTCTGGATTTCGTCGAGCATCATCAGCCAGTCGTGTTTGTCGCACAGGGCCCGAATATTGCGCAGGTAATCCGCCGCAGGAACCCGAATACCACCCTCGCCCTGAACAGGTTCCACCAGCACCGCTACCACGTTGGAATTGTTGTCCGCAATGGACTCGAGGGCGGCCATATCGTTGAATCTGGCCCGGGAAAAACCGCTTACCAGCGGCTCGAAACCCGCCTGTACCTTGCGGCTGCCGGTGGCGCTCAGGGTGGCGAGGGTGCGCCCGTGGAAAGAGTTTTCCATGACGGCAATAGTCGGCTTGGCGACACCTTTTTGGTGACCGAACAGCCGCGCCAGTTTGATGGCAGCCTCGTTGGCCTCGGCACCGGAATTGCCAAAAAAACTATTCGCCATGGCGGATACATCCCGTAGTTTTTCCGCGAGTTGTTCCTGCACCGGGTTGTTGTACAGGTTGGAGCAGTGCACCAGCGCCGCCGCCTGCCTGTGAATGGCTTCAGTGACAGCCGGATGCGCGTGTCCCAGTCCGCACACGGCAATGCCCGACATGGCGTCGAGGTATTGTTTGCCCTGGTCGTCCCACAGGTGCGCGCCTGCGCCGCGCACCATGGTCAGTGCTCTTGTGCCGTAAGTATTCATCAGTGCCGTTGTTGGAGCCATATTAAGTCGGGGCCATACTAAAAATTAATCGCCAGTCTAAAATAAAACAGGCAGCGCGGGCTGCCTGAAAAAAAGAGTGGGACTATATAATTAATTGTTGCGGATGGCAACGTTCTGGGGTCAGTTGCACCACCTGTAAGTACCAGAAATTAAAAACGGCGATCGACAGTTTTAGTTGTTCTGGAAAGCGTGTAGAATACCCGAGTGTTTCGCTACACTATTATAGTTAGTAGTAGTTAGTAGACTGGTCTGCGTTGTTGGATGGCTCTCGTGCGTGCGCGCCCTCGCGCCAGCGCGAGAGCTGCCGTGAAGACTCACCCAGGTGGGTAAGGACGCAACGATGAATTTTATTTTCCCTGTGCACGGGTTGCACAAGACAAACGAGGTTTGGCTACCATGGATATTATCGAGACTATCCGCGATCAGATTGAAAACAATCCGGTCATTTTGTATATGAAAGGTAGCCCCAATCAGCCGCAGTGCGGTTTTTCGGCGCGCTCGGTGCAGGCGCTGATGGCCTGTGGACAGCGCTTCGCTTATGTGGATATTCTGAGCAATCCAGAGATTCGCGCCAAATTGCCCGAGTACGCCAACTGGCCGACATTTCCGCAACTGTGGATCAAGGGAGAGTTGATGGGTGGCTGTGACATCATTACCGAGATGTACGAAAGTGGCGAGCTGAAAACACTGATTAACGCCGCGGTCGCCGATTCTGATGCCGCTTGATGCCGGTCAGATTGGGCAATCACCTCGGCGGGCGTCAGTAACAGTTCACTAGCGGCAACGGGTGCGTGACGTTTTACGTACCGTGAGGGCTTGGTTTTTAGCCGGCGCCACGCCCGTCGAAGTCCGGCCAGCCACCAAGATCTTTCCAGCGGTTCACGATCAGACAAAATAGTTCTGCGGTGCGCTCGGCATCGTAGACGGCGTTGTGGGCCAGGTCGGGGCTGAATGGAATTTGCGCCGCAGAGCAGGCCTTGGCCAGTACGGTCTGGCCGAACGCGAGACCCGACAGGGTGGCGGTGTCGAAACAGGAAAATTGGTGGAAGGGATTGCGTTTGATACTGCTGCGTTCAATCGCGGCGTTGATAAACCCCAGATCAAAATGTGCATTGTGGGCCACCACCACCGCTCGCGTGCATTCATGGTGGCGTAAACGCTGACGCACTACCTGGAAAATATGCTGCAGCGCCTCCGCCTCGCCCAGAGCTTCCCGCGTCGGGTCGGTGGGATCAATGCCGGTAAATGCCAGCGCAGAATCATCGCAATGGGTGTTGCGATGGGGCACGATATTGTGGGCGATGGTATCCGTACGAATTAGCTTGCCGGAATCGTCCATATCCAGCATGACGGCGGCAATTTCCAGTAGAGCATGGTTGCGCGCATCAAAGCCGCCCGTTTCGATATCGATGACCACGGGCAAAAATCCACGAAAGCGGGCGCACAGCAGCGTCGCAGTTTGTTCCGCGAGCAGCGCTTCCATATCACCCATTGACTACTCTCCAGTTGAGCGATTCGCCAGCGCCAAGGGGTACCACTTCATCGTCACCCATCGCGATCACTGCGGGTAAACGCCACGGATTCCGGGTTAGCGTCAGTGTCCCGGTATTGCGCGGCAGGCCGTAAAAGTCCGCCCCGAAATGGCTGGCAAAACCTTCCAGTCGGGGTAGCGCAGTGGCGCGCTCAAATGCTTCCGCATACAGCTCCAGAGCCGCGTGATGGCTGTAACAACCGGCACAGCCACAGGCGGTTTCCTTGCTCGAGCGCACATGGGGTGCGGAGTCGGTGCCGAGAAAAAAACTCGGATCGGCACTGGTCGCCGCGGCGATCAATGCCTGTCTGTGACTATCCCGTTTCAGGATTGGCAGGCAGTAATAGTGTGGGCGGATTCCGCCGGCCAGCATGTGGTTGCGGTTAAATAACAGGTGTTGCGGCGTGATGGTGGCACCAACGTGTGCGGGTGCCTGCGCGACAAATTGCGCGCCCTCGCGGGTGGTGATATGTTCGAGCACGATTTTCAACGCGGGGAATCGCTCTCTGAGGGGAATCAGGTGGCGATCAATAAACACTGCTTCGCGGTCGAAAATATCGATTTCCGGGTCGTTGACTTCGCCGTGCAGGAGCAGGGGCATGCCCAGGTGCTGCATGCGGCCCAGTACCGGGTACACTTTTTGTAAATCGGTGACGCCAGCCGCGGAGTTAGTGGTAGCCCCAGCCGGGTAGTATTTAACACCGATAATAAAGCCACTGCTCATGGCTGTCGTAATTTCATCCGGTGAGGTGTTATCGGTGAGATAGAGTGTCATCAGCGGTTGCCAGTCGCTTCCCAGAGGTCGTTGAGCAAGGATCCTGTCGCGGTAGGCGGCGGCCTGAGCGGTGGTGACAACCGGCGGCGCCAGGTTCGGCATGACCAGGCCGCGGCTGAAGTGTCGCGCCGCCATGCTCACCGTAGCGCTGAGCATGGCGCCATCGCGCAGATGCAAATGCCAGTCGTCGGGGCGGGTCAGGGTCAATGTGGTCATGTAACAAATGTGTTCATCATTACGGGTTCGCATCCTACCGGAAACTGCCCGGTCGCGACAGGGTGAACTTGCGCCTGTCAAAACGCGGGTGAGCGTATTAAAATCCGCATTCGTTGTTTAAACCCTATTGTGTTCCTGTCGGGAGTTCCCTGTGTCGAAGGTCAATACAGCGTCGAAAGTAAAAAAAGTGGTGTTAGCGTACTCCGGTGGACTGGATACTTCAGTGATCGCGAAGTGGTTGCAGGAAACTTACCAGTGCGAAGTGGTGACATTTACCGCCGACATTGGTCAGGGGGAAGAAGTAGCACCAGCGCGGGCCAAGGCCGAAGCGATGGGTATTAAGGAAATTTACATAGACGACCTGCGCGAGGAATTTGTGCGGGACTTTGTGTTTCCGATGTTTCGCGCCAACACGGTGTACGAGGGCGAATACTTGCTCGGTACATCTATTGCGCGACCGTTGATCGCCAAGCGTCTGGTGGAAATTGCCAACGCCACGGGTGCGGACGCCATCTCCCATGGTGCCACTGGCAAAGGCAACGACCAGGTGCGGTTTGAGTTGGGAGCCTATGCGTTGAAGCCCGGGATCAAGGTGATCGCGCCGTGGCGGGAGTGGGATTTGACGTCGCGGGAGACATTGATGGCGTACTGCAAGACCCACGCTATCCCCGTGGACTTTGCCAGCAGCAAGAAAAAGTCTCCTTATTCGATGGATGCCAATTTACTGCACATATCCTACGAAGGCGACATGCTTGAAAACCCCTGGACCGAGGCGGAGGAGAGCATGTGGCGCTGGAGCGTGGCGCCGGAGGCCGCACCGGATCAACCCCAGTATCTGGAATTGAGCTACGCCTGTGGCGATATTGTTGCGCTGGATGGTAAACCCATGTCGCCAGCGCAGGTGTTGACCGAACTGAACCGGGTTGGCGGCGCCAATGGTATTGGTCGTCTCGATCTGGTGGAAAACCGTTACGTCGGCATGAAATCCCGCGGCTGTTACGAAACACCGGGGGGTACCATTATGCTGCGCGCGCACCGCGCCATCGAATCCATCACTCTGGATCGGGAAGTGGCGCATTTGAAGGACGAGTTGATGCCGCGCTATGCGAGTCTGATTTACAACGGCTACTGGTGGTCGCCGGAACGCCGCATGTTGCAAACGATGATTGATCAATCGCAACAGTACGTCAACGGCGTGGTACGCCTGAAATTGTACAAGGGCAATGTCATCATCGTCGGGCGCAAATCGGACGATAGCCTGTTTGATGCGCGAATTGCCACGTTCGACGATGATGCTGGGGCTTACAATCAGCAGGACGCGGAAGGGTTTATCAAGCTCAATGCCCTGCGTCTGCGCATAGCAGCGGATAGAAAACGCTGAATTGGCACGTGCCGTTCGCCAGATTAGCTTCAGGCTAACCATTTCGGCCTTTCGCCGATCCCGTGATGCTTGATGTAGTTCATGCGCCACGGTATCCGATCCTGAATAATGCGCGCGGGAAAACTGCCCGGTTAGTCGGGCTCGTCAAAGAAGCAGAAATGAGTGATAACGGATCGACCCCCACACCACCCGTGTACAACTTGCGAGTGGTCAGACAATTTTCGATTAAGGCTGTTGTAATTATGGCTGTTGTATGGGGTATGGTCGGCATGCTGGTGGGGGTGATGCTGGCGGCAGAGATGGTCTGGCCGGATCTGAGTATGGGTTTGCCGTGGTTTCATTTTGGGCGCCTGTGTCCCCTGCACACTAACGCGGTGATTTTTGCGTTTGGTGGTTGCGCGCTGTTCGCAGCGTCTTACTACATCGTGCAGAAAACTTGTCGTACGAGTTTATTTGCCCCCGGTCTGGCGACCTTTACGCTCTGGGGCTGACAATTGGTGATTATTTTTGTCGATTGACCGAACGCCACCTCTCACGCGCCGAAAATGACTCACCGAACATTCAGGAGGGACCGGTGAAACTACTACATACGATGTTGCGGGTCGGGAATCTGGAGCGTTCGCTGGCGTTCTATACCGAACTGCTGGGGATGCAGTTGTTGCGTAAAACAGATTTTCCAGCCGGGCGTTTTACCCTGGCATTCCTTGGCTATGGGCCAGAGTCCGACAATACGGTGCTGGAATTGACTCACAACTGGGACACGGCCGACTACGCTCTGGGTACCGCGTATGGCCATATTGCAATTGGTGTCGAAGACGTCTACGCAACCTGCGCGGCGATCAAGGCCAAAGGCGGCAACGTAGTGCGCGAGCCCGGTCCGATGCAGCACGGCACCACGGTTTTGGCGTTCGTCGAAGATCCAGACGGGTACAAGATTGAACTGCTGTCACTGCAGCGGTAGTGATCGTCGGTCGCGATGAGTCAGCCTTCACTCGCCATCGACTTCGAGCGGAGGCGCACCCCGTCTGGCCCGCAACCAGTTGAGGCTCTCAAATATCCGGGGCACTTGCACGACCCTGCGCTCCAGGCGAAATTTTCCCGGGTAATCTACCAGGAGCATTCCCATGGCCATGGTGAGCAGCCCCTGGCCGGGTACAAACAGCATCAGTAATCCTCCCGCCAAAAGCGTTATTCCAAGGGCATTTTTGCCTATTAATACGCCCAGACGAATCGCGGGATGGGTTTGTTTCCAGGGGCCGGGTCGGCGTTTTTCGCTCAGGAAATAATCTTCGGGAATACGACTGACCAGCCACGGCAGGGTTAACAGGCTGGCGATAAAGGTGACAATCGATACGCCGGTCACCCATGCCAGCAGCGCGTGGTGTTGAGCAAACCACTCAATCAAGGTTTGTCCAGCGAGTAGGGCAGGGGCAGCAGGGTAACCGATATGGGCGTACCGGCAATGGCCAGTTGTCGCTGTTGCGCGGCTTCCTGGGTAAGTACGGCCAGTATTTCCTGGGTGGTTACGTCGGCCTGCGCTGCGAACACCACCTGACCAACTTCCTGCTCGCTGTCGACCAAAGTGATCGCTACGCCCGGGTGACACACCTTAATGCTGTCAGCCGCGAGCCGGTAGAGGCGGCGCTTGAGTTTACCCAGGTATTGCATGCGCGCCACAATTTCCTGGCCGGTATAACAGCCTTTTTTGAAACTGACTGCGCCGAGCGCCTGATAATTGAGCATTTGCGGCACAAATTCCCCGCTGATATCGGGTTCAATGACAGCAACCCCGGCGCGCACGTTGAGGAGCTGCCAGAATGGCAGCCCGGCTAAGGTAGCGTTTGCGGCAAGTTTGCGCCAGACGGCTTCGGCATTGACCTGCGGAACGAGGACAATAAAACGCTCGGCATCAACACGTATCAGCGTGGCAAGGTCGCCCTGTACGATGTGGTCGGTGGCCACGGGTATTTCGGTAAAAAGCGTGGCGAGGGCGGTCGATGGATCTGGTCCGGCAACCCCAAATTGTCGATAATCACCACTGCGATCAAGCAGAGAAGTTTTTGAGAACACCGCGTATTTGCTCAGGGTAGCGAGGGTTGACGGCACCAGCTCGCGATGCATCAGCATCAGTATGCATTCCGCCTCACCCGCATTGGGGCGAGGTTGAATGAGACGAAAGCTGGCGGTGACGCGACCTTTTAGATTACAGATTGCGCCGAGGATACTGGTGCTGCCTTTGAGCGCGTTAACATCGCAGGTCACTTGTCCCTGCAGGAACTTGGTGCTCTGCACGCCGCTGAGTGACAACAGACCCTGATCGCCAAGATCCGTTAGCGTGGTTGTGGTGCCCAAAGTGGTATAGTCGGCCGCCGTTTCGCCGAACGATATGACCACATCGCGATCGAAGTGTCCGCCCTGCTGGGCGAGAAATTGGTGCCAAGTATTCATAAGCGCCAGATTAAAACAGGATCGACATGGTAATCAGTTGCCCTTTACAGTGCCACTATAATGGGATTGGACTTAATTGGCGATCTGGTAATAGCCTGAGTGAAAGAATAGATCGGTTTGGATGGTCTGGCTACTGGCACGAAGCCTGGCAGTGAGCGGGAGACGGTAGTGGCGACTCCGACTGAAATAAGATTGCCGTTGAGGTGATTCAAACCTATGGTGATAAGCCCAATGGAAGGACCCCGTAATGGAGCGCAATAAACTTTTCTGGGCCAGCCGTCGCGGTATGCTGGAACTTGATCTGATACTACAACCCTTTGTCGATCAGGTTTATCCATCGCTGTCGCAGGAGGATCAGGCCCGGTATGTCGAGTTGCTGACCTGTGAGGACCAGGATTTATTTGGCTGGCTAATGCAACAGAACACTCCCGCAGATGCGCAGACACGCCGTATCGTCGACATTATTTGTGCTGCCCGTGAACGCCAGTCTTGAGATCAAACTTCAACCTTCCCTCTGTTATGCGGGCTCGTTGTGCCTGGTATACGGAGCATCCGCCAGTTTGTTGCTGTTACTGTCGCTACCCACGGCGCTGCGCTGGGGATTCTTAGTAACGCTGGGTTGTGGGCTGGTTATGGCGATGTATCGTCTGCGCTCAGTGCGGCGTGTCGAGCGCCTGGCCTGTTATGGAGGGCGTTGGTCGGTGGTGCGGGCGGGGCGAGTATGGCCGCTGCGTCAATGCGACATCGCGTACTTTAGCAATTGGTTGATCGTGCTCAGAATAAACGAGGTGGGTCGGCGTGCGACTCGCCTGCCGGTGTTTCGCGACGGCTGTAGCGGGGACGATTTTCGTCGCCTCGCGCTGTGGCTGCGAACGGTCGGCGCTTAGTCCCGGGGCGGTCAGCTGCAAGTGATCAGCTTTTGCTGACAATAATTTCCTGGTCGGCGAAATTCATGGGCACCAGAATGGTGTCTTTCGCCACGGGGGAAGCGTCTGGGTAATCCAGGGTGAAATGCAGGCCGCGGCTTTCCTTACGTTGCAGCGCGGAGCGAATCATCAGGTCGGCAACCACCGCCAGGTTGCGCAACTCCAGCAGGTCGGCGCTAATCTTGTAATTGCTGTAGTACTCCTGAATTTCCCGTTTGAGCATATCGATACGATGCGCGGCGCGCTCCAGGCGTTTGCGGGTGCGCACGATGCCCACGTAGTCCCACATAAAGCGTCGCAATTCGTCCCAGTTGTGGGAAATCACCACATCCTCGTCCGAGTGCGTGACGCGAGTGGCATCCCATTCCTTGACGTAATTAGGTTTTTCTATATGCGTGATGCGCGCGTTAATACTCGCCGCTGCTGAACGGGCAAACACTATGCACTCCAGCAATGAATTACTGGCCATGCGATTGGCGCCATGCAGGCCGGTGAAGGTGCATTCGCCGACCGCGTAGAGATTTTCAAGATCGGTGTGGCCCTGCATATCCACCACAATTCCGCCGCAGGTGTAATGGGCGGCAGGAACCACCGGAATGGGCTCCTTGCAAATGTCGATGCCATATTCGAGACATTGCGCACGCACGGTTGGAAAATGGCTTTCGATAAAATCAGCGGACTTATGACTGATATCCAGAAACACGCAATCGTTACCCAGCCGCTTCATTTCGTGGTCAATGGCGCGCGCCACAATATCCCGGGGAGCAAGTTCTGCGTCGGGATGGAAGCGCGGCATAAAGCGCTCGCCACTGGCGAGGCGCAATAGTGCGCCTTCGCCGCGCAGCGCTTCACTGACCAGCAGGGTTTTGGCGCGTGGATGAAACAGACAGGTGGGGTGAAACTGATTGAATTCCATATTGGCAACCCGACAACCTCGTCGCCATGCAACCGCGATACCGTCGCCGCTGGCACCGTCTGGATTGCTGGTATACAGATACGCCTTGCTGGCGCCCCCAGTTGCCAGCGCTACAATTTTTGCCTGAAACAGACAAACTTCGTCGCGGGTCCGGTCCAGCACGTAAGCGCCATTGCAGCGTAATTTACGGGAGCTGGCGTCCGCCTGGGTGGTGAGGTCGACGATAACGTGTTCGGTGAATACCTGAATATTGGCGTGCTCCAGCACGCGTTCGGCGAGGGTGCCGGATACGGCTTTGCCGGTGGCGTCGGCGGTGTGCAGAATACGCCGATGGTTGTGGCCGCCTTCTTTGGTGAGATGATAGTCGCCGCTAGCTGCGTCGCGACTGAAGGAGACACCCTGTTCAATGAGCCAGCGAATAGCTTCTGGACCCTGGGACACAGTGAAATGTACCACGTCCTGATGGCACAGCCCGGCACCGGCGCGCATGGTGTCCTGTGCGTGGGCTTCGATACTGTCGGCTGGGTCGAGGACGGCCGCAATGCCGCCCTGGGCGAACCAGGTCGAACCGGTGCGTAGTTGGTCCTTGCTGATCAGGGCGACGCTGTAGTTGTCGGCCAGGTGCAACGCGAGCGTCATGCCAGCTGCGCCGCTGCCAACGATCAGCACATCGTGATAGTAAGTTTTGTTGCTTTGCACGCGGCGAGTCCCTTAACTCCGGGTCGGGCATGATAGTATAGGCGTCGATAAAAACCTACATGGCGTCGCCCGGGTGTTTGCGAACCAAACGGCGCTTTGATTGTCTGGTCTCACTTGTTTGGCGATAGCCGTGTTCGCGCACAACACGGATAAGGGGATGTAAATGGGTGCCGACAAACCCCAGGATTCGGACAACGAGTTGGTCGTTCGCGTCCAGAAAGGCGACAAGCGAGCGTTTGATTTATTGGTGTTGAAGTATCAATACAAGGTGCAGGCCATTGTGGGCCGCTTTGTGCGCGATCGCGATGAGGTCGCCGATGTGGTGCAGGAGGCGTTTATCAAGGCCTATCGTGCCATCCATAACTTCCGTGGTGATAGCCAGTTTTATACCTGGATGTACCGCATCGCTGTCAATACGGCGAAGAATTATCTGGTATCCCGTAACCGTCGGCCGCCGAGTAGCGATGTCGATGTGGACGACGCCGAATTTTTTGGGGGAGGCGATGCCCTGCAGGATGTGGATTCTCCCGAGAACCTGCTGGCGCGAGATCAACTGGAGCAGGTGGTGGACGACGCGATCAAGAATTTACCGGAGGACCTGCGCACGGCTGTCACCTTGCGGGAATTTGATGGTCTGAGCTACGAAGATATCGCGGCGGTGATGGATTGCCCGGTCGGCACGGTGCGGTCGCGAATTTTTCGTGCACGGGAAGCTATTGAAATACAAATAAAATCCCTGCAGGATGGTTTGCTGTAAATGGTTGAACCTTTTTCAGATTGACCGGTCTGACCAGCTAGACGAGTGACTGCCAGATGGTGCAGGTTACGCAAAAAATGTACACAGTGCCCGTTTGCCGGACAGAATGTTTTACAACGTGCCACCATTGACATTGACGACACCGCTATTGGGCGTGACTAATGAGAGTGACTAAGAGGTACAAAATCAATGAGCCAGTCTAATAACAGTGTCCGTGAATCCCTGTCTGCGTTAATGGATGGAGAAGTAAACGAACTGGAGACTCGCCGCGTTGTACATACCCTGTCTGTCGATGCGCAGCTGCGTGACTCGTGGCATCGCTACCACTTGGCCTCACAGGCGATGCGCCGCGAGCTGCCCGCCCAATTGGTAGATTTTTCGAGTCAGATTAGTGCGGCAATCGAGGCTGAAAAGTTATCCACAGGCACGGTCAAAAAGTTTCTTTCTCCCATCGGTCGGGTCGCCATTGCAGCGTCCGTCGCGGTGGTCGCGATTGTGGCCAGTCAGCATCTCTACTTCAATGCCGTAACTGCCGAGCTCGGGGATAATGCGCTGGCCACGGCCGGTAATGGCGTCAGCGGTGATTATCGCCCTGAATATCAGTTACCGGCCGGGTTTCAGGCGCCCATTGTCAGTGCACGCAATGTCAGTACCGGGTCTGTTGCAAATACGCATCAACCGCGAACCCTGCTGGTGATAAATCAGCCGCGCCCCGACGCGCTGACCGAGCAACAAATAGAACAATATCTCAACCAGATGATGCAGGCCCATACCGAGCAGGCGTCACTCAATTCGAGTCAGGGCATGCTGCCTTTTGCGCGTCTGCCGCAACAGCAGGATGGCCGCTAAAGCCTGTTTATTGAACCAAAATCGAGGAGAGCCTTTGCGCATGCGGCGATGGTTTGCTGTGGCTGTAGTCGTTTTTGGTGCTGCAACTGGATCGGTTTGGGCGGTCAGCGACAAAAACTCAGTCGAGGGCTTACTTGCGCAAATGGCTGAGGCCGGTCGCGCACTCGATTATCGCGGAACATTTACTTACGAATACGGCGGGGCCCTTAAAGCTGTCCGGGTAGTTCACGGCGTAAAAGAGGGTCGGGAGTTTGAACGGCTCGTCCATCTCAACGGTACTCCTCGCGAAATTATCCGGCGGGGTAATGCGGTTGACTGTCGGCGCATTGGCGATGTGTTGTTGCGCGGTGCTGCGCCCGGCATCAAGGATAAGACTCACCAGCATCTTGCAGGATACTACAATTTATTTCACCGCGGTGAAGATCGTATCGCGAATCGGCAGATAACCGTTATTCACCTGGTGCCAAGGGACGAGTTTCGTTACGGTTATATCGTGGGGCTGGACGCGCAAACCGGTTTGTTGATGCAGCTTATTCTGGTGGGGAATGGCGAGCGGGCGTTAGAACGTTTTCAGTTTACGGATATTGAAATAGGCGGATTGATTAACGATACCGAACTGTCCGCTGGCCAATCCAACCACGCTGTTGCCGAGCTGGATGGCAGACCCTGTAAGACCGGTGCAGAGGATGTCGCTACTGAATCACCGTCGGCGGTTGCCTGGCGCGGTAACTGGATTCCTCCCGGATTTGTGCGGGCAGGGGCGGACGTTGTCAAAACCACCCAGTCAGCACTGTATACCGATGGCCTGGCGGCGTTTTCTATTTTTGTCGATTCCGAGCCACCTGCCGGCGTGCCGGTGGTACAAGCGCAGCGCGGAGCTACCGTAGCGCACATGTCTCGAGTCAGTTTTGCAGGTCGACCCTATAACGTCTGTGTGGTCGGGGAAATTCCCAAGTTAACGGCTCAGCGGATTGCCGAGTCCGTGCAACTGGGGCCGTGAAGGACAGGCGATGATTGAGGAAAAGGGAAAAATTGTGGTATGCGGTGTCGGCCATATTTGGGTGGAAACCGTACAGGCCTCGGCCTGCGCAACCTGTGCCGGTGAACAGGGTTGTGGGCAGCGTTTGCTGAGTAAATTAACCGGCAAAACAACTCTAATCCGCGTGCTGACCGGCGTGCATGCTGACGTTTCGCTTCGTGTGGGCGACGTCGTTCGTATCGGTATACCGGAAAGCGTGGTAGTGCGAGGATCGTTGCTGGTCTATAGCGCGCCATTAATGGGACTACTGGGTGGCGCCGGGCTTGGCCAGACTCTGTTTGTCAGCGATATCTGGGTGGCGTTGATGGCGGTTACGGGGTTACTGGTCGCTGGCGTCGGGGTGCGCTTTCTCGCCTGGCTGGCGCGCAACCAGAGCGATTTGCAACCCGTCCTTTTGTCTGGCCAGCCCGCTGATATGGGCACCACTGCCTGAGTTTGTGGTAGTCGACGTATGTCGATGTGTCGGGGCTTGATATTTACGTTCTGCGTAACTATTTATTAACGTAATCTACCGATTTGTGTGTGCGAACCCTATTGTCAGGAGAAGTAGAATGATGATTAGACAGTTTTGCACGGCTTTTGTGCTAGCGATTTTGTGCGTGGCGCCAGTCAGTGCCGACCTACCGAATTTTACACAGTTGATTGAGGAAAGCTCACCGGCCGTGGTTAAGATAAATACAGTAGAAAATACCTCGCTGCGCAGAGGGCAACAGCTACCCCCGGATATGCCGGATATGTTTCGCGACTTTTTCGAGCAACGACGCATGCCCGAGCGCAAGGCATACTCAATGGGCTCCGGTTTTATTATTTCCCGCGACGGCTACATTTTGACTAATAACCACGTGATCGACGGGGCCAGCGAAATTAATGTGCGATTGCTCGATCGCCGCGAATTTCCTGGAAAGGTGGTAGGTGTCGACCCACGCTCGGATCTGGCGTTGATAAAAATTGATGCGCAGGATTTACCTACCGTCAAACTTGCAGCGGCCGATACGTTAAAAGTCGGTGAATGGGTGGTGGCGATCGGCTCGCCCTTTGGCCTGGATTATTCGGCGAGCGTGGGCATTGTTAGTGCTATCGGTCGGAGTATTCCCACCGAGCGGGGCGAGGATTATGTCCCTTTCATTCAAAGTGACGTAGCCATCAATCCCGGTAATTCCGGTGGTCCGCTATTTAATCTTGCGGGCGAGGTGGTGGGCATCAATTCGCAAATTTACACGCGCTCGGGTGGCTCCATCGGGTTGTCATTCGCAATTCCCTCCAGCGTCGCCCACGAGGTGGTCGCCCAACTGAAAACGAAGGGTCGGGTGGATCGCGGCTGGTTGGGTGTTTATATTCAGGACGTGGATCGGGATCTGGCAAAATCTTTGGGTTTGGGCAAGCCCCAGGGCGCGCTGATCGCCCAGGTTGAAAAGGACGGGCCGGCGGAGAACGCGGGTATTAAGGCGGGTGATGTGGTAATTGAGTTTAATAACCAGGCGGTGGTCGATGCCAGTGACTTGCCGCATATTGTCGGGTTGATGCCGCCGGGCAGCAAAGCAACAGCGGTGCTTATTCGCAAGGAACGCAAACGCGAGGTGACAGTGCTGGTCGGCAAACGGCCGGGGGAGGAAGAACCACCGACTTTTGCCACGAGCGCTGCTGGGGACCGCATCGGTCTGGAAGTCGAACCGGTAGCCGATAATTTGCGCCAGAACTGGAACATAACCGGCGGGGTAACCATCAGGCAGGTCTATCCCGATACGCCCGCTGAGGGTGCTGGCCTGCAGCCCGGTGACGTTATTGTCCAGCTTGGATACAAGGTGATCTCGGACATTAACGACTACCATGAGGTACTGGCGGAGCTACCCAACAAAACCCCTGTCGCGATGCGCTTTTTCCGCCGCGGTAGATCAATCTTCCGGACTATCGAAATAAACTGATCGCCGGTTGCAAAGCGCCTGAGTACATGGGTCGTTCGTAGCGCCTGGGGGGCAAATGCGCTAGACTTCGCGTCGTCGTGCATCCTGCCCCTAGTTACGGAACGAAACTATCAACGTGCCCACCCTGAATCATATTCGAAATTTTTCGATCATCGCCCATATTGACCACGGAAAATCCACCATCGCGGATCGCTTTATTCAGTTTTGCGGTGGACTTGAGGACCGTGAAATGGCGGCCCAGGTGCTCGATTCCATGGATATTGAGCGCGAGCGCGGCATTACCATCAAAGCACAGAGCGTGTGTTTGAATTACACCGCTCTGGACGGCAAAACCTATCAGCTGAATTTTATCGACACGCCGGGTCACGTCGATTTTTCCTACGAGGTTTCTCGATCGCTGGCGGCGTGCGAAGGGGCGCTGCTGGTGGTGGACGCCGCCCAGGGGGTTGAAGCACAGTCTGTCGCCAACTGTTACACCGCAATCAATCTGGGCCTGGAGGTTATTCCGGTGCTTAACAAGATTGATCTGCCCCAGGCGGAGCCGGAGCGTGTGGCGGCGGAGATCGAAGATATTATCGGTCTGGATGCGAGCGAAGCGGTACACTGTAGCACGAAAACGGGCTTTGGCATTCAGGCGGTCCTGGAACAACTGGTAGCGCGTATACCGCCACCTCAGGGGGATGTTACGGCGCCCTTACAGGCGCTGATTATCGACTCCTGGTTTGATAATTATCTGGGTGTCGTGTCGTTGGTCAGAGTAATGCAGGGTACCCTGCGCTCCAAAGACAAAATTATTTCCAAGGTGATCGGCAAGGCATACACGGTTGATGCGGTCGGTGTTTTTACCCCTAAACGCACGGAAACCGGAGTGTTATGTGCCGGCGAAGTTGGGTTTCTGGTGGCGGGCATCAAGGATATTCACGGTGCGCCTGTAGGGGATACGTTTACCCACGCTCGCACTTCCGAAGTGCCAGCGTTGCCAGGTTTCGAGAAAGTAAAACCGCAAGTTTATGCGGGTATGTTTCCGGTTAGTTCCGACGACTTCGAAGATTTTCGGGACGCACTCGGAAAGTTGACACTCAATGACGCGTCGCTATTTTACGAACCCGAAAGCTCCGATGCGCTCGGTTTTGGTTTTCGCTGTGGTTTTCTCGGCTTGTTGCACATGGAAATTGTGCAGGAACGCCTGGAGCGCGAGTACGACCTGGATCTAATCACCACAGCGCCGACGGTGATATACGAGGTGACAACTACCCGTGGCGAATGTGTGTACGTGTCGAACCCCTCCAATTTACCAGACGCGGCCACCATCGACGAAATACGCGAACCGCTGTGTGTCGCCAACATTCTGGTACCCAAGGATCACCTGGGGAATGTTATTACTCTGTGCGTGGAAAAACGGGGGGTGCAAAAGGATATGCAGTTTTCCGGAAAACAGGTGTCGCTGAGCTACGAATTACCCATGAACGAAGTGGTGATGGATTTCTTCGATCGATTGAAATCGGTGAGCCGCGGTTTTGCATCCCTGGAGTATAATTTCGAGCGTTTTCAAGCCGCACCACTGGTCAAACTGGATATTTTGATTAACAGTGAGAAAGTGGACGCGCTGGCGCTTATCGTGCACCGTGACCAGGCTCAGCAGAAAGGACGATTAATCACCGAAAAAATGAAGGAGCTGATTCCGCGGCAGATGTTTGATGTGGCTATTCAGGCAGCATTGGGTGGGCATATTATCGCGCGGACCACGGTCAAGGCCTTGCGAAAAAACGTGACGGCCAAATGTTACGGCGGCGACATCACCCGTAAAAAGAAACTGCTCGAGAAGCAGAAAGCGGGCAAAAGGCGCATGAAGCAGGTGGGGCGCGTAGAAATTCCCCAGGCTGCGTTTTTGGCGGTACTGCAAACGGACAATGGCTAGTTGAGTTGGCACACGCATTGAGCATCGAAAAATAAAGGATATCCCGGTATGAATATTGATTTTCCGCTGGTACTGGTCGTGCTTACCGCCATTTCCGGCGTGGTGTGGCTGCTGGACAAGCTTGTACTGCGTAAAATTCGCTATAACAACGGTGGCGATGACGCTACAGTACCTTTTTATGTGGAGTTCACGGCACCGTTTTTCCCGGTCCTGCTGGTAGTGTTGATATTACGATCCTTTATTGTCGAACCGTTCCAGATTCCTTCTGGATCGATGATTCCTACTCTACGAATTGGCGATTTTATACTGGTTAACAAGTTCGCCTACGGTTTACGCCTGCCGGTACTGGGCACCAAAGTAGTCGACATTGGGGAGCCACAACGGGGCGATGTGATGGTATTCTTTCCGCCAGACGACGATCGTTATTTTATCAAAAGAGTGATCGGATTACCGGGCGATGAAGTGCAGATACTGGATAATAATCTGTATGTTAACGGAACGAAGATGCCGCAGACGCTGGCGGGTAATGTCGGTGAACAGGAGCTCGGCTATCGCACCATGGAGGAAAACCTCGATGGGGTGGTGCATTTGATGCGTAAACGTATTCCGCCCACGGCATTTGGGCGCAACGTCACCAGAGTTGTTCCCGAAGGGCATTATTTTATGATGGGTGATAATCGGGATAACAGTTACGACAGTCGCGCCTGGGGCCCGGTCCCGGAACAGAATATCGTCGGCAAGGCTTTTGTGGTGTGGATGCACTGGGAAGGCCTGTTGAGTTTGCCGGGGTTTGATGGCGCGGGAAAAATTCACTGAGTTAGTCCACATCAGGACAATCGGGAGGGTGCTACGATGAAAGGAAGGTATCAGCACGGCATGTCGTCCTTGAGCATGCTGGTTTTGCTCGCTGTGATAGGGTTTTTTCTGACGGCATTATTTAAAATAGGTCCGCTGTATCTCGATAATTATTTTGTGGCCGCTTCAATCAAATCTTTAAAAAATGAAAAAATCCACGAAATATCCGATGTGCAGATAAGACGGACTTTGGATAAATTGTTCACCATTAATGGCGTGCGCGATATTACCGCACGCGAGGTAAAGGTCGATCGACAAAAAACCAACACCATTGTCAGTATGGCGTACGAAAAGCGGGTGCCATTTATGGGCAATATTGATGTGGTGGTGAAGTTTAACAATGTTTACGATACTGCGAGGCGCGACTAATAAGTGGCCACTGGGCTGGCGGCTTTTGGCGATACCCTCGGACATCGTTTTGGCGACGAGGGGTTGTTACAGCAGGCATTAACGCATCGTAGCAGTGGCGCGAGGCACAATGAACGCCTCGAATTCCTCGGCGATGCAGTGCTCGATCTGGTGATTAGCGAATATTTGTACGCCCGCTTTAAAACCGCGAATGAAGGCGATTTAAGTCGCTTGCGGGCGCAGTTGGTCAAGCAGGACACGTTGGCCGGTATCGCGCGTAAACTCACTCTCACTGAGCATCTGCGTCTTGGTCGCGGAGAAACCAAAACCGGTGGTGGCAGCCGCGACTCGATTCTTGCCGATACCCTGGAAGCGATTATCGGCGCTGTTTATCTCGACGCTGGCCTGCCTGGCGTCCATGCGTGCATTATGCGTTGGTTTGCGGGTAGCTTTGTAGAAATTCAAGCGCAAAAAAAATACAAAGATCCTAAAACGCGACTGCAGGAATATGTGCAGGCCAAGGGGCAGGACTTGCCACAATACGAGATAGTTAACGTGAGCGGTGAACCTCATAAACAAAGTTTTACGCTGCGCTGCATTGTTCCGGGCATGAGCAAACCTGTTCAGGGAATTGCGTCAAGTCGCCGCAAGGCCGAACAGGTAGCGGCTGCGCAGGTCCTACGCCTGCTGGGGGAAAGCGATGACTAGCGAGACCACCTATAGCGGTTTTGTTGCCATCGTCGGCCGTCCCAATGTGGG
>JBFJKD010000013.1:0-18641 GCA_041635095.1 Porticoccaceae bacterium | reverse complement strand
TGGATCCGCACGCCCTGGCGCAGACCATCGCAACATTGCCTCTGACACGTATAACCGACAACACCATCACGTCAGTCCGAAAATTACGGGCAGACATCAAACTCACGCGACACCGGGGCTATAGTCTCACCCGAGGGGAAAACGTATCCGATGTTATGGCGATTGCCATCGCCATCGACCTCGGCGGCGGCCAGGACCCTGTTGGCCTCGCCGTGGCCGGCCCCCTGCAGCGCATGCGAGGCAAGCTGGAGCAACAGGTCGAGGCGCTACGCGCCGCCAAATCACGCCTCGACACGGCTGAATTAGCTACCACTGGAGAATTATCTTGAGCCCCACCACAACATCCACATCCACCAGCCAGGCTGCTACCGGCCCGTTGATTCTCGTGCAGACCGATCGCGATATTTTGCACATCACCCTCAACCGCCCGGAAAAGCACAACGCCCTCAGTAGCGCCGCGTTACATGCCCTGCGTGACGCGTTCCTCCAACATGCCGGGGACGCTAACCTCAAAGCCGCAGTACTCAGCGGTGCTGGGGACAAAAGTTTTGCCGCTGGCGGTGATCTGGTGGAATTCGACAGTGTTCGCACCGCGCAACAGGTGCTCGACATGCGCGCCCTCGCCAAGGGCGCACTGGATGCCGTGCGCAATTTCCCCGTTCCGGTAATTGCCGCACTCAACGGCCACGCCCGCGGCGGTGGCGCGGAACTGGCAGTCGCCTGTGACCTGCGCATCAGCACCCACCAGGCGCGTATCGGCTTCGTACAGCGCCGCCTGGCTATCACCACCGCCTGGGGCGGCGGCGTCGATTTGATGAAACTGGTGGGTCCAGCCAGGGGTTTACACCTGCTGACCAGCGGCGAACTGATCGATGCACAAACCGCGCAGTCCATGGGCCTGATAGAAGCCATAGCCGCTCCCGAGCAACCCCTGAGCGAACTGATCGAACAATTTACCGAATCCTTCCGCGCCCTGACACCCCTGGTGGCGCGCGGCTATAAAAGCCTCAGTCGAGCCGAAAAACAGGGTGCCAGTTGCGCCCAACTAGCCGCCCTGGAACAGCAATCCCTGGTTGCCACCTGGGTCCACGACGATCATTGGAGCGCCGTGGCCAAAGCCTTTAACCCTGGCAAAAAATAGCCCACCGGAGAATTTTGATGAGCAGCGACACACCTGCCAACGCACCGACGTTTCGCACCCCGTCCGGTATCGATATCCCGGCGCTGGTGACCGCGGACATGGTGGCCATAGATCACAACGAAAGGCCCGCTGAATACCCGTTTACCCGGGGAATTTTTCCAGATGGATATCGCGGCCGTCTGTGGACATTTCGTCAGTATTCCGGCTTTGGCTCCGCCGAAGAAACCAACGCGCGCTATAAATGGTTACTCGAACACGGCCAGACCGGCTTGTCTGTCGCCCTCGATCTACCCACCCAGTGCGGCTACGATCCCACCGACCCCATCGCCAACTCCGAAATCGGCAAGGTCGGCGTTTCCATCTCCAATCTGGCGGAGATGGAGCTGCTGTTTGATGGTATCGACGTGGGCAGTATTTCCACTTCCTTCACCATTAACGGCACGGCCGCAATCATTTACGCCATGTATCTGGCGGTGGCCGACAAACAGGGGGTGCCGCGCAACAAAGTGACCGGCACCATTCAAAACGATATTCTCAAGGAGTTTGTCGCGCGCGGCACCTGGATATTCCCGGTACGACCCTCCATGCGCCTGGTCGCCGACAGCATTCTGTATGCCAATCAACAAAGTCCGCGCTTCAACGCCATCAGTATCGCCGGCGCCCATGTGCGCGATGCGGGTTCTACCGCCGTCGAGGAAATGGGTTACACGCTGGCCAATGGCCTGGCCTATGTCGACGAGCTGCTCAAGCGCGGTGGCAATATTGAAAAATTTGCGGCGCGTCTCAGTTTTTTCTTTTATGTACACATGGATCTGTTTGAGGAAGTCGCAAAATTTCGTGCTGGCCGCCGCCTGTGGGCAAAGCTGCTGTCCGAACGCTACGGGGTAACCGACCCGAAGGCACTGCTGTTTCGATTTGGCGTGGTGTGTGGCGGTTCGTCGCTGATCGCCCCGCAGCCCTACAACAACGTGGCGCGGGTCAGCGTGGAAACCATGGCGGCCGTGCTGGGTGGCGCCCAGTCGATATTTACTTGCGCCTTCGACGAGGCGTATCAGATCCCCACCGAACACAGCGCTGAAATCGCCCTGCGCACCCAGCAGGTAATCGCCCACGAAAGCGGTATCGCCAATACCGTAGATCCGCTGGGCGGCAGCTATTATGTGGAGTGGCTAACCGACCAGATGGAAGAGCGCATCGTTACGGTGATGGATGAGCTGGACAACTACGGCGGCGTTATAAAATCTATCGAAGATGGCTATATGCAGATGCGTATCGCCGAACAGGCTATGCGACGCAAGAAAAGCACCGACAACGGCGAGCGCATCGTGGTTGGGCAGAACAAATACCGCCGCGATGCAACGCCGGAAGAACGTGGGGAAATTTTCAAAATGGATCCGCAGGCGCAGCAGAAGGTTCTGGAGAAATACCGGAAAGTGCAGGATCGTCGCGACCCAACCGCCGTCGCCGAACAACTCAGCAAATTAACGCAGGCGGCTGCCAACGACGACGATAATTTGATGCCCTATCTGGTGGACTGCTGCCACGCCTACGCCACCGTCGGCGAAATGGTCAACGCGCTGAAAACCGTGTGGGGCGAATTCCAGGAACCCATTCAGTTTTAGCCGAGCATTGCTAACACCCCGGCGCCGACCCACAGGAGAGAGCTTCAATGTCACTACAAGGTAAACGCTTTTTAATCGCCAAGCCCGGACTGGATGGCCACGACGTCGGGGCCAAAGTGATTGCGTTGGCGTTGCGCGATGCCGGCGCGGATGTCATATACACCGGTCTGCGCAAAAGTCCGGACTACATCGCCCAGGTAGCGGTAGACGAAGATGTCGATGTGCTCGGACTGAGCATTTTATCGGGCAGTCATATCGCCCTGGTCGAGCAGATCCTCGCCTGCCTCAAGGCGCTGAACGCCACTGACATAAAGATAATGGTGGGCGGCATTATTCCCCCGGAAGACAGGGAACCGCTGCACGCCCTCGGCGTAGTCGGCGTGTTTACCGACGAAAATACCCTTGACGACATGATTCAGACCATCGACCGGGTGCTGGCGCAATGACCCACCCCGCACCTGCAGGCGCACTGGATCGGCGCGCATTAGCGCGACGCCTGACCCAGGCACTGGAAGCCAGCGCGCACCAATCTCTGGCGAATTTCGGCGAGGCCCGCCATGGGTATACGCCGCGCATTGGCATCACCGGAGCGCCGGGCGCGGGCAAAAGCACCCTGATCGACCAGTTAGCCCTACGGCGCGTCGAACGCTACGACCCAGTGACGGGGCGCATCGCCGTGCTCGCCATTGATCCGAGTAGCCCGCTCTCCCGGGGTTCGATCCTCGGGGATCGGATACGCATGGCAAAAGTGGCTGGCGATCCGCGTTTTTATATTCGCTCCGTCCCCAGCCGTCGTTCCCAGGACGGTTTATGCGACAACGTCGCAGATTTATTGTTGGTACTGGAAGGCTACCGATTCGACGAAATTCTGCTGGAAACCGTCGGCGTCGGCCAGGCGGAGTACGCGGTGCGCAATCAGGTCGACACCGTAGTGCTTATCGTTCCACCCAACGCCGGGGATACCGTGCAAGCCATGAAGGCCGGTATTGTGGAAATTGCGGACATTATCGTTATCAACAAAAGCGACTTACCAGAGGCCGACAAAACGCGGCTCGAACTAAGCGCGATAATTGAGCGCCACGCGTATGCTGCGGCAGACTGGCAACCCAGAGTGCTGATGGTATCCGCGCTTGCAGGGACAGGGATAGATGGGTTACACGATGCAATCGACGCGCACCAGCGCTGGGTGCGCCAGACTAAATCTGCAGATCAGGTGCGTCGCGAGCGCGCTCGCCACCACGTCGAAAGTCTACTGGAGCGCAGTTTGCGCACCCATATCAGCAACGCCGAAGCGAATTTGTTTGAACAGTCTCTGAGTGAGGCCTTTGCAACCCTGGCAAAGCGCCTCGCCGCAGACGCGGGCCAGGCGACCAATGGATAATGCCAGAACCGACCGCAGGGAGAACGCGTTTGGATAGATACTGCCTGGATAAAAAGACTAAATAAACCCGCGCCTAGTCAAGTAGGCGAGCAACTGCTCCACGCAGGTGGCGATGTCGTTACTCCCCGCGTCGACCACAATTTCCGGCGCCTCGGGGGCTTCGTACGCGGAATCGATACCGGTAAAGTTGGGTATTTCTCCGGCGCGAGCTTTCTTATACAGACCTTTGGTATCCCGCCGTTCGCACACATCCAGCGCCGTCGCGACGTGCACTTCGATAAATTCCTGATCTTCCACCAGATCGCGAGCCAGTTGGCGCTCGACGCGAAACGGAGAAATAAAGGCTGTCATCACAATTAGTCCGGCGTCCACGAACAACTTCGCGGCTTCGCCGATGCGGCGAATATTTTCCACCCGATCGGCATCACTAAACCCCAGATCCCGGTTCAGACCGTGGCGCACATTGTCGCCATCGAGCAGATAACAATGGTGTCCTTTTTCAAACAGCGCCCGCTCCAGTGCATTGGCCAGAGTGGACTTGCCCGCACCGCTCAGGCCGGTAAACCAGATCACACAGGGTTTCTGCTGCTTGCGCTGCGCCCGTTCCTGCTTGGAAACCACCGCGTCGTGCCAGGTCAGGTTGCGGCTCATAATTGTCCTCCGCAACATTGTTCACCGACCCGAATCAAAACGGGATGTCGTCATCAAAATTGTCGAAGCCACCACCCGCACCACCACCCGCGCTACCCCCGCTGGTGCTGCCGCCCGCATCACTTGCCGCGCCCGCATTATCGTAATCGCTCGTGGCGGAGGATTGCTTGCCTGCGCCTTGAGATGGGTAGCCACCCGCGCCCTGATCCTGCCCTCCACGACTGTCCAGCATCTGCATTTCGTTGGCGACTATTTCCGTGGAGTAACGTTTAACGCCATCCTTTTCCCATTCTCGCGTTCGTAGCGATCCTTCAATATAGACCTTACTGCCCTTTTTGAGATATTCCCCGGCAATTTCCGCCAGGCGATTAAAAAACACCACCCGATGCCACTCGGTGCGCTCCTGTTGCTGACCGGTGTTCTTGTCCTTCCACGACTCACTGGTGGCCAGGGTAAGATTGGTCACCGCGCCGCCGGATGGCAAGTAGCGGGTTTCCGGGTCCCTACCCAGATTACCGATCAGAATAACTTTGTTGATGCCCCGCGCCATGACCCACTCCCGTTGATTATTGTTGCCGTAAATACGTTATGAGTTTAACCCCTCGCGAAAGGCAAAGCCAATGGCCCCCTCAGTTGCTCACCATCGGGCGCCCCAATACAGTTTCAAAATGCTCACGGTCGAAACTCTGTTCATCGACCTTGACATAAATCAGCTTCTGTTCGGGAATGTTAATGATATCCCGGACCCCCGCCACCACCCCGACAAAGCGCGACGAATCCAGACTCTCGCCGTTATTCATCGCCAGGGTCATACTGCGCAGATGACGCGGCGCACCCATGCTCGCAGCCACCACCAACCAGATCACCGCGCCCAGTAACGACAGGGCGAACACCGCTTGCAAACCAAAATAATGCGCGGCCGCTCCGCCAGCCAACCCGCCGCAAAAGGCCCCAAAAAACTGACAGGTGGAATACACCCCCATGGCGGTGCCCTTGACGCCGACCGGACTCTGCTTGCTCAACAGCGACGGCAACGACGCTTCCAGCAAATTAAACGCCATAAAGAATAACAACAGACCCACGAAGATTTGCAGCAGCGTGGAGCCGCCCATCAACAGCGCCCCTTCCGCCACAATCAGTACCGCCACCGCCCCGACAAACACCGGCTTCATTTTGCGCCGGGTTTCGCCATACCAGAGAAACGGCACCATCAACGCAAAGCCGCCGCCCATGGTGGCCAGATACAGCCACCAGTGCTGGGCGCGGGGCAGACCCACCACCTGTTCGAGTATCACGGGCACCGCCACCCAGGTGGCCATCTGCGCGAAGTGCAGCACAAAAATTCCGAGATTTAAGCGGTTTAGTTCGCGGTCGCCAAGCACATCCCCAATCATTTGGGGCACCGGTATCACGGCCTGCCCGGATCCCTGGGACTGGGGATTGGGCAACCCCGCCACCACCGCGATTCCCACCAGGCCGAGTCCTGCGGTGATCCAGAAAATGGCGGACAGCCCCCAAAAGCTGGCAACGACCGGTCCGAGCACCATCGCGATCGCAAAGGACGCACCGATACTGCCCCCCACCGCCGCCATGGCCTTGGTGCGATTTTGCTCCCGGGTTAAATCCGACAGGAGCGCCATAATCACACTCGAAACCGCGCCGGTGCCCTGCAAAGCGCGACCCACCACCAGCCACAGCATGGAATCCGCCAGCGCCGCAATCACACTGCCCACGATAAACAACAGCATCCCCGCCAGTAAAATCGGTTTGCGCCCGAGACGATCCGACAGCAGGCCAAACGGAATCTGCAACAAGCCCTGAGTCAGTCCGTAGATGCCGAGAGCGACCCCCACCCAAAACGTGGAGCTGCCCGCGTACTGCGGCGCAAACAGCGCCAGCACCGGCGGCACCATAAACAACCCGAGCATGCGGGTTGCGTACAGAAAAACCAGGGCCAGTAACGAGCGTGTTTCGAAGCGATTGAACATGGTGTTGGAGGACTGCCGTGGACGTTGCAAAAAGTGGGCGCGATTATAAAACAATTCGCCACACTGCGGTGACGTTAAAGCACTGGCGTTATAAAAAGCACTAACCAATACGCCCCGTACCTGCCTGCCGGGGAACCGACGCTATCGATTTTCTTCGCTTCAGTTGGTATACGACAACCCACCGCCGGTAGCGCCAGCCTGGCCTGCATGGAAACAGGTCATCAGCCAGATGGTCGCCAGGGTGCTGACCGGGCGCGTTGCGGCGGGCGGAAGATACGTCAAAACAAGCGGATACTGGAAATTTCAGGGTTTTTGTCATCTACCGGTCACGATTCGGTCATGGTTTTGACACGATCACGCTCTACCCTTGGATCCTATGAACAGAGTCCGATCCGAGCGCCGATCCGTTCTGGAGTACATCCAGCGGGGCGATGTATCGACCTTCAACTGGTGTATGCGCCGCAAGCGCCGCCAGCTGTTCACCAGAATCGGCCGCCTGTTGTCGAAAACCGCCGACGGGCCCTACTACGCCGCCGCGCCCCTGGCCCTCTGGCCAGTCGACGCCGCCGCCGCATTGACCCTGTTTACTGCGCTGGCGGCAGCCTTTGCAGTGGAACGCCCACTCTATGCAGTACTCAAACATAGCCTCAAGCGCAACCGCCCGGCGGATGCCCTGCCCGGTTTCGAGAGTTTCATTGTGCCCGCCGACAAGTTTAGCTTTCCCTCCGGGCACACCAGCGGCGCGTTCCTGGTGGCCACCGCGACCGGTTGGATTTTTCCAGCACTTCTACCGCCACTGTACCTCTGGGCCGCCCTGGTGGGAACCTCGCGGGTATTTCTGGGCGTACACTTTCCCTCCGACATCGCCGTCGGCGCCCTGATGGGCACCAGCATCGCGCTGCTGGCATCCGGGATACTCGGCTGATGCGCATTCTGTACGGGGTGCAGGGCACCGGCAACGGGCATATCACCCGCGCCCGTGCTCTGGCCAAAGCCATGGCCGATGAGGGTCTCGCGGTGGACTACCTCTTTTCAGGGCGGGAAGCACACCAGTTCTTCGACATGGAACCCTTCGGCGACTACCGCCTGTGCAAGGGCTTTACCCTGGATATCAAGGCGGGCCGGGTGCGTGTTGTCGGCACGTTGTTAAACCTGGAGCCGCGCCGCTTTTTGCGAGAAATACGCACTCTGGATCTTTCCGGATACGACCTTATCCTCAGCGACTTCGAGCCGGTCACCGCCTGGGCCGCGCGCCTGCGCCACAAACCCTGTGTGGGAATCGGCCACCAGTACGCCTTCCGGTATCCCATTCCCCGTGCGCGCGGCAACTACCATCAGCGCCTGCTGCTGCGCTGGATGGCGCCTGCGGATGTCTGTCTCGGATTGCACTGGTATCACTTCGACGCGCCTCTGCTACCCCCGGTGGCGCCGGTGGGTAATCCAGACGACAACCGGGATCCGGCACTGGTTATGATCTATCTGCCGTTCGAAACTCCTTCCGTCATCAGCGCCCTGCTTGCACCGTTTCCGGATTTCCGGTTTGCGGTATATCACCCCGACGCGGAGACGGTGGTTGAGCCCTCCGCCCATATACGCTGGCAGCGACCCAATCACCACGGCTTTCACGCAGAACTGACCCGTGCGGGCGGTGTGATCTGCAATGCCGGATTCGAGCTCGCCAGCGAGGCGCTGCAGTTGGGCATCAAGATCCTGGTCAAACCAGTGCAAGGTCAATCCGAGCAGTACGCCAACGCCATGGCCCTGACCCATCTCGGGATAGGCCACGCCATGGATCATCTCGACGGTGCGCAGGTGCGCGAGTGGTTGTATTACGGACGCTCAGTGAGGGTGCGCTACCCGGATGTAGCGGCCGCCATCGCACGCTGGATCGCCGCGGGCCACGACCCGGACATCCAGGCCATGTCCGCGGCGCTGTGGCGCGCCACCCGCTTTCCCGAAACCCCACTGTTTCCACCACCGGAAATGCCCGCTGTTGTTGCGAAATCCTGAGTCGTTGAATCCAGAATCGCGCCCCTCATCCGGATGGCGCACCTCCACCGCCCCGGAAAACCCTCCCCTGAACCAACACCTCAACGCCATCTGGCTTTCCGATATCCACCTCGGCAGCCGCGATTGCCGGGCCGGGTTCCTGCTGGATTTTCTGGAACGCACCCAGTGCGATGTACTGTACCTGATCGGCGATATCGTCGATATCTGGGCGCTGCAACGAAGTTTTTACTGGCCCCGCAGCCACCAGGACGTAGTGCGCAAAATCATCGAGAAATCCGCCAGTGGCACCCGTGTGGTGTATGTGCCGGGCAACCACGACGCACTGGCGCGGGATCTTGCATGCCAGCAGTTTCTCGGTATCGAGGTGGTGATGGAGGCGATCCACACCACGGCCGATGGCCGCCGCCTGCTGGTGCTGCACGGCGATCAGTTCGACCATCTGGTGCTGTGCTCGCGCCTGAGTCGCTGGCTCGGCAACGCCAGTTACGATGCGCTGTTGTGGTTCAACCAACTCGCCAACGCGGCGCGGCGCCGATTCCGGCTGCCCTACTGGTCGCTCGCCTATTACGTCAAGAACCGGGTCGGCAATGCCCGCGCGGCCATCGAAACCTTTGAGCGCGCCGCCGTACACGAAGCGCGCCAGCGCGACTTCGACGGCATCGTGTGCGGGCACATTCACCAGCCGGAACTGCGCGTGATCGACGATATCCTCTACTGCAACGACGGTGACTGGGTGGAAAGCTGCACCGCGCTGGTGGAACACCGCGACGGCCGGCTCGAACTCGTGCACTGGGGCGATCTGCAGCAGAACCTCAAATGCGAGCGTACCGCGAGCGCGACGGCGGACTTCCAGCTGCTGCAGCTGCCACGCCTTCCGGCGCGGCAGTGGTAATCCCGATCCCGCCCCGAACAGCAGCCTCTCGCCCCAGACCCCGCGACTAACCTCTCCGCCAGTTACCGGACTCGGGCGGGCTGGTTAAAAATTACTGCCACGCAGGGCCAAGAATCGCAGTTCTGCCAGAACTGCATCCGCAAATCTGGGAAGATCATTTTCCAGGCGCTCCCTAATCGGATGATCCCTGAATGTCAAACTGGACTACTCAGTTCAAGCAGATCTATCGCTTCAAGCCGGACTATCGCTTCAAAGCGGACTATCGCTCAAGCCGGACTATCGTCTCAAGCCAGACTGCCGCCCATGCGGTTGACAACTGGCAGCCCCAGTCCGGCACGCGTAGAATGGCTGGTTTTTCCAGCCATTCAGTCGGCCACCCGACCGCAACCAGACCGCGAGTATTATGGACTTTATCAGTGTACGCGGGGCGCGCACCCACAACCTGAAAAACATCGACCTCGACCTGCCCAGGGAAAAGTTGATCGTCATCACCGGCCTGTCCGGATCGGGTAAATCATCGCTGGCTTTCGACACCCTGTACGCCGAGGGTCAACGGCGCTACGTGGAGTCTCTGTCGGCCTACGCCCGGCAGTTTCTGTCGATCATGGAAAAACCCGACGTCGACCATATCGAAGGCTTGTCACCAGCCATATCCATCGAGCAGAAATCCACCTCTCACAACCCGCGCTCCACGGTCGGCACCATCACCGAAATCTACGACTACCTGCGCCTGCTGTACGCCCGGGTCGGCGAGCCGCGCTGCCCTGATCACGGTGAGCCACTGGCCGCCCAGACCATCGGTCAGATGGTGGATCAGGTGCTGGGCCTCGGCGACGACACGCGCCTGTTGTTGCTGGCGCCGCTCATTCGCGAGCGCAAGGGCGAACACCTGCACGTATTCACCCATCTGCGCGCCCAGGGGTTTATCCGCGCGCGGGTCGATGGCCAGGTCTACGAACTCGACGATATGCCGGAGTTGGAAAAAAACAAAAAGCACACCGTCGAAGTGGTGGTCGATCGGATCAAGGTGCGGGCCGATCTGGCGCTGCGGCTGGCGGAATCCTTTGCCACTGCCCTCGACCTGTCCGAAGGGCTGGCCATCATTCATTTTCTGGATGGCGAACAGCCGGACAAAGCGTTCTCCGCGCGCTTTGCCTGCCCGGTGTGTAACTACAGCATCAACGAGCTGGAACCGCGTATTTTTTCGTTTAACAATCCCTCGGGCGCCTGCCCCGGTTGCGACGGCCTTGGGGTGAAACAATTTTTTGATATCGACCGCGTTGTCCAGCACCCGGAGGCAACCATCTCCCAGGGGGCGATTCGCGGTTGGGACCGGCGCAACCTGTTCTACTTCAATATGCTCACGTCTCTCGCGGAACACTACGGCTTCGACATCGACGCCCCGTTTAACGCACTGAGCCAGGCCCATCAGCAACGGATTCTGTTCGGCAGCGGCAAGGAAGAAATCACTTTCAAGTACGTCAATGAACGGGGTTCGGTGTTCACTCGCACCCACACCTTTGAAGGCATCATCCCCAATATGGAACGCCGCTACCGGGAGACCGAGTCGCAAACCGTGCGCGAGGAGCTGACGCGCTTTGTCAACACGCGCCAGTGTCCGGATTGCGGCGGCCACCGCCTCAACAAGGCGGCCCGCCATGTATTTGTGGACGAACGCACCCTGCCGGAAATTACCGCCCTGTCCGTGGGCGCCCTTACCGAATACTACCAGCAACTGAACATTCACGGCCGTCCCGGGGAAATCGCCAAAAAAATTCTCGTGGAAATCCACAATCGCCTGCGCTTTCTGGTGGATGTGGGGCTCAATTATCTGACTCTCGAGCGCAGCGCCGAAACTCTGTCTGGCGGGGAAGCCCAGCGCATCCGTCTGGCCAGCCAGATTGGCGCTGGCCTGGTGGGAGTGATGTACATACTCGACGAGCCCTCCATCGGGCTGCACCAGCGCGACAACGAACGGCTGTTGAAAACGCTCACCCGCCTGCGGGATCTGGGCAACACGGTGATTGTGGTGGAACACGACGAAGAGGCGATCCGCGCCGCCGACCACATTATCGACATCGGACCCGGCGCCGGTGTGCACGGCGGTCAGATTCTGGCCCAGGGGCTGGTGTCGGACATTATCGCCTGCAAGGCGTCGCTGACCGGCGCCTATCTGTCCGGTAAAACGCGCATAACCGGCCCGGTAAAGCGCACGCCGCGGGACAGCAATAAATTACTGCAAATCACCGGCGCCACCGGCAATAACCTGCAAAATGTCGATCTCGATATTCCCATCGGCCTGTTCACCTGTATTACAGGAGTGTCGGGGTCCGGTAAATCCACCCTGATCAACGAAACCCTGTACCCGCTGGCGGCAACCGCACTGAACAAGGCGACCACCCTCAAGGCGGCCAGCCACAAAACCGTTGCCGGGCTTGAGTATCTCGACAAATGTGTCGACATCGACCAGAGCCCCATCGGCCGCACGCCGCGCTCCAATCCGGCCACCTACACCGGTATTTTTACCCCCATTCGCGAATTATTCGCCGCCACCCATGAAGCCCGCTCCCGGGGCTACAAACCCGGACGGTTCAGCTTTAACGTCAAGGGTGGGCGCTGCGAGGCGTGCCAGGGGGACGGCGTGAGCAGAGTGGAAATGCACTTTCTGCCGGATGTCTACGTCACCTGCGATGTGTGCAAGGGTATGCGCTACAACCGGGAAACCCTCGAAATTCGCTACAAGGGTAAAACCATTCACCAATTGCTGGACATGACCATCGAAGATGCCCGGCAGTTTTTCGACCCGGTGCCGAGTGTCGCCACCAAACTGCAAACCCTGATCGACGTCGGTCTGTCCTACATCAAGCTCGGGCAGTCGGCGACCACCCTTTCCGGCGGCGAGGCACAGCGGGTCAAACTGTCCCGGGAGCTGTCCAAGCGCGACACCGGGCGCACTCTGTACATTCTCGACGAGCCCACCACCGGCCTGCATTTTCACGATATTCAACAACTATTAAACGTGTTGCACCGCTTTCGCGACCACGGCAACACCGTGGTAGTTATCGAGCACAACCTGGACGTTATCAAGACTGCCGACTGGGTGATCGACCTCGGCCCCGAGGGCGGGAGTGGCGGTGGCCAGATCATCGCCCAGGGCACGCCGGATCAGGTCGCCGCTACCGAGGGGTCGCATACCGGCCATTTTCTGAAAGAACTGCTGCAAAAGCCGGTGCGCAAAAAAGCCGCCAAAAAGTAGGCTCGACATGCATCTCGCGCGCCCTGTTTTCCGACAGATGCCGACCGGTATCTTTCTGTTTCACCGTCACTGTGGCACCATCCTGCCATGAAGATTTTTAGCGTGGGTGGTGCGGTGCGCGACAAATTGCTCGGCCTTCCGGTCAAGGATCGGGACTGGGTAGTGGTCGGCGCCACACCACAGCAGATGCTGGACCAGGGCTTTCGCCCCGTCGGCAAGGATTTCCCCGTCTACCTGCACCCGCGCACCGCTGAGGAATACGCTCTCGCCCGCACCGAGCGCAAAAGCGGCAAAGGCCACACGGCCTTTCAGTTCACCAGTGATCCGGGCATCACCCTGGAAGAGGATCTGGCGCGCAGGGATCTCACCATTAATGCCATCGCCGAAGATCACGGCGGCCAGCTGATCGACCCCTACGGCGGGCAACGGGATATTGCCGACAAAGTATTGCGCCATGTGTCGCCCGCATTCGCGGAAGATCCGCTGCGGGTACTGCGTGTAGCGCGTTTCGCGGCGCGCTACCGGCAGCTGGGCTTTCGCGTGGCGGACGAAACCCTGGCCCTGATGAACTCGCTGACGGCTAGCGGCGAGCTCGAAGAGCTTTCAGCGGAACGCGTCTGGCAGGAAACCGACCTTGCCCTGAGTGAGACATCGCCGCGCACCTACATCGAAGTGCTGCGCGCGTGCGGCGCGCTGCGGACGCTGTTTCCGGAAGTGGACCGGCTATTTGGCGTACCCCAGCGCGCAGACTATCACCCGGAAGTTGACACCGGCCTGCATATATTACTGGCACTCGACCAGGCCACCGCGCTCAGCGATAGCGCCGCCGTGCGCTTTGCCGTGTTGGTACACGATCTCGGCAAAGGTATCACCCCGGCGGATATTCTGCCCCGCCATATCGGTCACGAGGAAGGCGGCGTGCCGCTGGTGAACCAGGTCTGCGACCGATTGCGGGTACCGCAGCGCTACCGGCAACTGGCAGTCGCAGTGACCCGCTACCATTTACTGTGTCACAAAATAGAATCACTGCGACCGGCCACGATTTTGAAAGTCCTCAAAGGACTGGATGCCTTTCGCCAGCCGGATAACATGGCGCAATTTTTATTGGCTTGCGAGGCTGATGCCAGGGGGCGCACCGGCTTTGCAGATCGCCCCTATCCATCGGCGGCCTGGTTAAATGACGCATTTGCCGCCGTGCGCGATCTTTCCGCACAGGAATTTGTCGAGGGCGGCCTGACCGGGGGCGCAATCGGGAAAGCCCTGGACGCAAGGCGTCTGGAGATGCTCGCCGCCTTCCAGGCGTCGGGCCCTGCCGCCCACGCGGATCCCAATTGCTAACCGACACCGCGCCCGTCGCATTAGTCACCGGTGGCGCGCGCCGCATCGGCGCCGCCATCGCCCGAACGTTACACCGCGCAGGCTACCGCATCGTACTGCACTACCATCAGTCTGCGCGGGAAGCGCAGGATCTGTGTGACGAACTTAATCGACGCACGGCCGATTCCGCGACGCTTCTGCGCGCCGATTTAACCGACATGCAGGCCGTGCGCAACCTCGCCTGCGACGCGTTGGCGTGTTGGGGCCGAGTGCATGTGCTGGTTAACAACGCGTCCACTTTTTATCCGACGCCATTAGCCCAGGCCGACGAACAACAATGGCAGGATTTACTGGGTAGCAATTTGCAGGGGCCTTATTTTTTGTGCCAGGCACTCGCCCAAAGCTTAACCGCGCAACGGGGCGTCATTATTAATATCGCCGACATACACGCCCGTCAGCCCCTCGCCAACCATAGTATTTATTGCATTGCCAAAGCGGGCAACACCATGCTCACCAAATCTCTGGCACGGGATCTGGCGCCTCATGTGCGGGTTAACGGCATTGCACCTGGAGCCATCCTGTGGCCGGAAAACGCCGACCAACTTTCGCCGAAGGCCCGTGACAATATTCTTGCGACTGTACCGCTTGGACATCTGGGCAGCGTCGACGATATCGCGCAAACCGCGTTGTTTCTAATCCAGGACGCGACCTATATCACCGGTCAGATCATTGCCGTTGACGGCGGCAAACATCTTTCCTGACGGTGATTGCCAAACGCGCTTGACCTGAATCAAGAGCGTTCTGCAAAAGTCCCCGGCCGCCCTTGAAATATCACCAATAACCCCTAGATTGAGTAGTGCAAACGCACAATGTAACCCAACCAAGGAGGTTAACCATTATGAATCTTATACCCAGAAACAATTTGTTTGATATCGACCGGTTGTTTGAGGATTTTTGGGCGCCGGTGGCAAAGGGCGAGCTTGCGGAAAAAAGTTTTTTCTCTCCGCGGGTGGATATCAAGGAACTGGAAGACCATTACGAAATTACCGCGGAGCTGCCTGGCGTCGACAAAAAAGATGTCGACATCAGTCTGACCGACGGTGTATTGACCATCACAGCGGAATGCTCCAGGGAAGAAAAGCAGGAGAAAAAAGGCAAGGTGATTCGCCAGGAGAGGCGCTACGGTAAATACCTGCGCAGTTTTAACCTGGGCAGCAACGTACACGAGGAGGATATTACCGCGTCGTTCAAGGACGGTGTACTGGCAGTCAAAGCGCCGAAAATTCCGGAGCCCTCACCGAAGCAACGGCGTATTGAAGTCCACTGACCCACGCCACTATTGAACAGGTCTCAGTACGGGTGACCAGGTCTAAGTACGGGCGCAGCGAAAGTATTGGCTTTCGCTGCGCTTTTTTTGCGGCGCGAAGAGCAAATACACATAGGGCAAATACACATATAGCTGTCGACGCCTTCTTAAGAAGGCTACCAGGGGTTAAGAAGGCTGCCAGGGGAAAGTTATGGGCCACAGTTTTTGACGGGTTTGATCGTAGTCCTGCCATAAACGGCGATAGGTTTGCCTGCGCGACGGATGCTGCTCCTCACCCGCGATATCCGCCAGAGGTAACAGGACAAATGCATTTTCGACAATTTCCGGGCGCGGCAACTGCACCCCGTCGACTTCTCCAATAGCATTCCCATAGGTGAGAATATCAATATCCAGGGTGCGCGCACTGAACCGCGGTCCGCTACGCTTGCGCTGGTTGGCCTCCTCGATATTCCGCAACACCTGCGCCAGCGCGGCGACCGACAACCGGGTATCAAAACCCACCACCAGGTTGTAGAAATTGTCCCCGGCAAAGCCCACGGATTCACTTTCGTAGACTGGCGACAATGTCAATGGCGCGAAGCGCCCGTGCAGTGCATCGAGGCAGGCGTTAATGTGTTGCGTGCGCTGTATATTGCTGCCGATGCTGACATAGACGCGGGTCATTGCGGACGGGTACCCCGTTCAATCACAATGCCCACGTCTCTGGAACCGCGCAACGCGCCCGGTTTACTCAGCCGCAAGCGCACCCAGGGCACCCGGAATTCGGACAACACAATCGCGGTGATCTCCTCGGCGAGGCGCTCTACCAGCAGGCACTCGCTGGCTTCCACAAACGCAATCAACCGTTTGGCCACGGCCTTATAGTTGAGGGCGTATTGAATATCATCGGTTTGCGCGGCGCGCGCGATATCGGCGGCCATATCCAGATCCAGAGAGATCGTCTGACGCACCTCCCGCTCCCAGTCGTAGATACCAATAATAGTGTCGATCCGCAGATCGCGAATGTACACAATATCCATCATCACTCCTGTGGATTACCGGTAAATGATCCTGCCGGTCCGGCAGTGTCGGCCGATAGATCACGCCCCGGGTTATGCAGCGCAGGCAGGGTATCCATGGGCCAGCGCGGCACCGCGCGAATCGTCAGGTCGTCCGCCTGACCGGCCAGCAGTCGCTGGCAACCCGCATAGGCAATCATCGCGCCATTGTCCGTACAGAAGCGCAGTCGCGCGTAATATGCCTGCGCGCCGAGCTTGGCCAACTCCACCTCCAGACGCTCCCGCAAACGCTGATTGGCCGACACGCCACCGGCCACCACCAGGGTGTGTAAGCCCGTTTCCATCACCGCGCGACGGCATTTAATCGCCAGGGTATCCACGACCGCTTCCTGAAATGCGCAGGCGATATCGGCCATGGTCTGCTCGTCCGGCAGCACATCGTCGCCCCGGTGGGCCGCAATGGTATTCAGGGTGTAGGTTTTCAATCCGGAAAAGCTGAAATCCAGCCCCGGACGATCTGTCATGGGGCGTGGAAACCGGAACCGCGTTGTATCACCACCCTCAGCCAGGCGCGCAATGTGGGGTCCGCCGGGATAATCCAGGTCCAGCATCCTGGCGGCCTTGTCGAACGCCTCGCCCGCGGCATCGTCCAGGGATTCTCCCAGAATTTGGTACTCCCCGATCCCGGCAACTTTGACCAGCTGGGTATGCCCGCCGGATACCAGCAGGGCGATAAACGGAAATTGCGGCGGATTTTCCTCCAGCATGGGCGCCAGCAGGTGCCCCTCCATATGATGCACTCCCACCGCCGGGATCCCCCAGGCATAAGCCAGAGAACGGCCCAGGGCAGCGCCTACCATCAACGCGCCCACCAGTCCGGGACCAGCGGTATAGGCAATGCCACCGATATCCGCTGGCTGGGAACCCGACTCCGCCAGCACTTTGCGAATCATCGGCAGTAATTTGCGCACATGGTCGCGGGAGGCGAGTTCCGGCACCACACCGCCGTACTCGGAATGAATACCGATCTGACTGTACAACGCATCCGCCAGCAGTCCCCGCTCGTGATCGTAAACGGCTACTCCCGTTTCATCGCAGGATGTTTCGATGCCTAAAACGCGCATTTCGTGTCCAAATTGGTGGGAGAACCGGTGCAGAACCGGTGCAGGGTGCGATGATAAGGGTGTTAAGCGGTTAAAACCACTCCAATTTCAGCGAGTTATCTACTTCCAACCGGGTAAAAATCTTTTGCAACTGGGCCTCAGCGCGTTTAGAATACGCGACCCTGAGACCGGCCGTCAGTGGGACGCCGGATTTTAACCACCCAATGGGATAGAGGATTCATGCCTTCAGTACGCTTAAAAGAAAACGAGCCATTTGATGTTGCACTGCGCCGCTTCAAACGTTCCTGCGAAAAAGCGGGCGTTCTCGCCGAAGTACGCCGCCGCGAGTTTTACGAAAAGCCGACCTGGAGCCGCAAGCGCAAGGCCGCAGCAGCCGTTAAGCGTCATGCCAAAAAAGTACAGCGCGAAACCCGTAAATTTGTGCGTCTGTACTAACCTGCGGCGCGACCTGTCGCGCCGCCAACGTTAACGTTGTCCGGTGTTACCCGCGAGTTCCGCGCCGGTAACACCGCTGTCGGTAGCGACACCCAGTTTTTCACCAGCAATTTTCACCAGCAATTTTTACCAGCAAAGAGACGAGACACCGGCCATGAGCGGCAGTCTGCTTAAAACCCGCCTCAGCGACGCCATGAAAGATGCGATGCGCGCCAGGGATAAAGCCCGACTCGGTGCCATCCGTTTGATTCTGGCGGACATCCAGCGCATTGAAGTTGACGAGCGCTGCACCCTGGACGACACCCGCATACTTGCCGTTCTCGACAAGATGACCAAGCAACGCCGCGACGCCATGCAACAATATGTGCAGGCGGAGCGTGCCGATCTTGCGGCTCAGGAGCAGTTCGAGCTCGACCTGATCGCCGAATTTTTACCCGCCGCCCTCTCTCCGGCGGAGCTCGACACCCTGATTAGCCAGGCCGTCGCCACCAGTGCCGCA